>CAMVUB010000025.1 GCA_947170495.1 uncultured Prevotellaceae bacterium | reverse complement strand
TAGTTAAAACATAAAACTTATTACGATATGGAACCATACATTTATTTACGTGTTCTTAAGCATGCTGAGCACACGGTGTTCTGTGTAGAGGATGGTCAAAAGACTTATAGAGACCCTCTGTTCAATGGAAAGACTGTTGCCTATTCAAGTGGTCAACAAGTTAAGCGCTCTATTCTTCAGACATTGGTTGATTCGCTGGGTGAACAGTTGGCACCAGTAACATTCAACTACAACATCAACAAGAATCAGGCCCTTGAAAATAAAGAGCCTTGGTCACCATGCGACCCTAATTATATAGATCAGTTGCTTGGTGGTTGGATGCGTGCTGGCGATGGTATTACAAAGAAACGCCGCAGCCCATTGTCTATTTCAGCAATGAGGCCCTTGCATCCTCTATTAGTTTCTGTTGGTAAAGAGAATCTGACTTTTGATCGCAGTGACAGACCAGACAATAATCCCATTATTGTAAGGATGGAGGGACGTGACAAACCTCTGACGGAGGAAGAGATTGAGGCCTATTTGTTAAGTAACGAGCGTACAATACCTCGTCGTTCTTGGATTCCTGAAAATTCGCGTACAACAGGCCTTTTCGTATGTGACGTAGCTATTGACCTGAGAAGGTTATTCTCAGTGTCAACAAATCAGCATGAGCCAGAGATATCAACAGAGATGATAGAGGCTCTAAAAGGAAAGGGGTGGGTTGTTAGTAAAAATGTTTTTGGAGAGTGCCTTGTAATGCCTAAAGAAAGAAGAGCTGAGATTATCCCCGCTTTGGCCCATGCATTACTGAACTGGCGAATTACATCCAATCAGGCGCGTACTTTCAGCTTGATGGAAACACTTGCTGTCGCCATTAGTGACAATGCGAACACAATCCCTGGTGCCATTCGTGCAAAGCTTATAGATGAAGGAGAACGCCCATCGGCAAAACCAATTATTGATGAAACTGCTGGTGCGGATGTGTTTGTCACTCTTCCTTGTGCCAGCTATATTGTGACTGAGAATGAAAGTGTGGATGCTTTGAACGCTGCAGAAGAGAAACTCATTCAAATGATGAATGACTTTAATTATGAGAATCAATGATGACAGAGCAAACCCTAAACACATCATGCAACTCTACCTACCTGAGAAGTTGGTGGGGTTGTATGATGTAATCGTACTTATGTAGAATTGAAATAAGTAGATGGCGCAGAAGAGTGCTGTCTTTTCGCATCATAATCGTACTTATGTAGAATTGAAATGTCGTATTCCGTACCTCGCCCATCTTATCAGTGAGTATTAATTGTACTTTCATAGAATTGAAATGTGTACAGCTGGAACACTAACAGATCCCGTGCCACATAATAATCGTACTAATGTAGAATTGAAATGAGCACGCCACGCAGGAGTTCATGCTGCGACGTACTAAAGAAGAATTGAAACAAGGTGAACTATAAGGCATGCGAAGACATCGCCGCATCATAATCGTACTAAAGAAGATTTTGGACAAAATTAAAAAATAGTATATGTTAAGAAATAGACTGCCAGAAATAGAAGTTCCAAAAGAGAAGCCTTTTGAGAACGACAAATTGAATAGAGAATCTTGTGCGAATACATTCCTTTCTATATTGAGGATGTATTCGACAACAGGTTGTGTTGTTGCACTTAATGGCGAATGGGGGACTGGCAAAACTACCTTCATAAAGATGCTTATGCAGAAAATGGAGAATGAAGGTGGGCATCCCTTGTATTTTAATGCATGGGAGAACGACTATGTGTCTGACCCGTTGATTGCATTGTTAGCAGGACTGAAAGACTTGTCGCCACAATCAAGCAAATGGGATGGCATTATTTCAAGTGGAGGTAGGATTATAACAAGCATTGCGACATCGGCAATAAAGACAGTCGTCAAAAATAAGTTGGGAATTGATTCGAATGCTATTGAGGTGGGTGTCGATGAAGTTGGAAAGTTGCTGAAAGAAGACATAGAGGAATTCTCAAAGCATAAGTCCACATTTGCGGAATTTCGAAGCGCCTTACAGAGTTATATTGCGGAAAACACAACGGAGGAATTTCCTGTCGTCTTCTTTGTTGACGAGCTTGACAGATGCAGCCCTTGTTTTTCCGTACTTGTTTTGGAGAGGATAAAACACCTGTTTGATATTCCCAACGTGGTTTTTGTATTATCAGTCAACAAGAAACAGTTGGAATATGCCATACAAGGCTATTATGGTAGTGCAAGTATAGATGCAAGCAACTATTTGCGTCGTTTCATAGACATTGAATACACATTGCCACGACCTAAAGGTGAAGATTTTTGCCAATATCTCTATGATGTTTATCACTTCAGCGATGTCTTTAATCACAAAGATAGGAAGCAATATCACGAATTCAGATCCGATGAAGATCGTTTTAAGCGGATAGCCTGCACATTAATATCTTCGTCTAATATAGATCTCCGTACGACAGATAAGATTTTCGCTCATACCCGCCTAGCTTTGATAGGATTTAGTCAGAACAACTACATCGTTCCTGATGTGTTTTTCATGTTGTGCTATCTGAAAATTGCAAATAACAGGCTCTATAGCAATATTATGAACGAGCAGTTGACGGCTCAAGAGTTGCTTAATGAATTGGAAGATTTCCTTCCTCTGGAGTTACTTGTTTTGGATGAGAACAAATCAGAATGGAGACAAATGACTTATGCGATTGCATCGTTTGTTTTCATGTATACTCTTGATGACAATGTGCGGGAGCGTGAACACATTTTTACTTCAAATGAGGAAAAGACTAGTACTCTCCATACGAAGCACCTGGACTCCAAAACATTTGTCGAGGCTCTAATATGGTACTACGACAATTGGTATCGAGGTGTAATTCCATTGCAGAATCTGATTAAGAGGATAGAATTGGAATATGGATTGGTACTACAATAAGAAACACTTAGTACAGAAATCGAAGACGTTATAAAATATATGGAAGAAAACAAGGGACAAATATTACTGTATCAGACTCCCGACGGTGAGACACGCATTGAGGTACGGCTGCAAGGCGAGACGGTGTGGCTGAGCCTGGACCAGATGGCGGAGTTGTTTCAACGTAACAAATCCACCATCTCAAGGCACATTAGGAATGCTTTTGAGCAGGGAGAATTGAAGCAGGAGTCAACTGTTGCGTTTTTTGCAACAGTTCAAAAAGAAGGAGAGAGACAAGTAGAACGAGATATCGCTTTCTACAACCTCGACATGATTATCAGCGTGGGGTATCGTGTTCATTCTTATCGCGGTGTTCAGTTCAGGATGTGGGCAACACGCGTGCTGAAAGACTATATCATAAAAGGATTTGCTCTGAACGACGACCTGCTGAAGCGAGCTGGAGGCGGCAACTACTTTGACGAACTGTTGGCACGTATTCGTGACATCCGTTCTTCAGAGAAGGTCTTCTACCGCAAGGTGCTGGAAATCTATGCTCTCAGCATCGACTATAACCCCGACGTGGAAATGACGCAACAGTTCTTCAGAACAGTACAGAATAAGATGCATTATTCGGTGCATGGACATACGGCTGCGGAAATCATCTATGAGCGGGCTAATGCCGAGAAGGACTTCATGGGACTTACCACATGGACGGGAGCAATGCCAAGGAAAACGGACGCCGAGATTGCAAAGAACTACCTGTCTGAAAAAGAAATCACAACACTCAACCGTATCGTCAGTCTGTATCTTGACTTCGCAGAACTGCAAGCAGAGGAGCATCGCCCCATGTACATGAAGGACTGGATTGCCATCCTGGATGATTTCCTGCGCGTCTCCCGCAAAGATATTCTGACTCATGCTGGAAAGGTATCTGCCCAGTTGGCTAAAGCGAAAGCTGATTCTGAGTACGACAAGTTCAAGGAACGTATAAAGAATGAACTGACACCTGTTGAGATTCACTTCTTGGAGCAGTTCGAACGTGAGCAGAAGAAACTGACAGCTAAAGAAAAAGAAGGAGAAATGACGGAAAAATAGGACTTCTTCGTGGAATTTTCAACGAACATCTGTAGTCTCACTTCAGATTTTCTGCATTTATGGACAGGAACTTTCATACATACCTCTAGAAGGAAATGGGTACTCCTCTGAACCACTAATACTATAAACCGATTGCCACAAGGTCTAGCTACCTTCTATAGTGCCTGAACGAACCCTCTACAGTGTCTGCGCGTAGGGACTATAGAGGGTAAGGCGAGGGAGTGGAAGATGGATGAAGGAAGATGTAATAGGGATGAGGGAAGACAAATAACGACGGAACGGCAAATAATTGACGAAAATTTTGGTTGGTGCCAAATAATTGCGTATATTTGCAGCCGAAATGCAAATGTAAACAGGAACAGTTTATTTTTAGCAGCGGATTGTCATGCAAACGGACAGCTTACAACATTGGGTGGATCAGCAAATGATACGTGGCAAGTATATCTTTACTAAGGAAGATGTGCTGGCGCAAGGGCTGTCGCAAACTGAGGAAAGTCTGAGGACGGCTTTGTCGAGGCTGGTTAAGAAGGGGATGATTGTTTCCCCTTGGCAGAATTTCTATGTAACGGTGCCTACGGAGTATCGTCTGAGGGGTGAGGTGCCACCATCGTTCTATATTGACAGGCTGATGAAGCATCTGGGCAGGGATTATTACGTGTCTCTGCTGTCGGCTGCTGCGTTGAATGGTGCAGGGCATCAGCGCGCTATGGTGTTTCAGGTGACAGTGAACGGTGCGCCTATACGCTCTAGTATCAAGAATGGTGTAAGGCTTGATTTCACGCTTCGCAATCCGCTCCCGCTGGCCTACGTGAAGCAGGTGAAGACGCAGATGGGGTTCATGAACGTTTCGTCGCCAGAGCTGACTGCGCTTGACCTAGTGCTTAATGAAGAGAAGGTGGGCGGACTTAGCCGTGTGGCAGAGGTTTTGATGGAACTGGCAGAGAATATGCGCTTCGATAAAGCCAATGCAGAACTCCTTGATTTCTTCAACGCACCCGTGATTCAGCGCCTGGGCCATCTGCTTGATTTGATTGAGGAACATGAGTTGGCAGACCATCTGCTGATGCTGGCACAAAAGCAGGAAAAGGTGTTCCGAAAGATTCGTCTGAAGCAGGCGAAGCCTCAAACTGACGGAATGATGATTGACAGCAGATGGAAGGTGATTGTCAACCAAGAAATAGAAACAGACGAAATATGATACCAGAATACCTTATCCAAGAATGTAAGGAGAAAGCTCCGTGGACGGAACCTTATATGGTGGAACAGGACCTCATCATCTGCCGTGCGTTGATAAGCATCTTCAGCGATGAATTCCTTGCTTCGCAACTGGCGTTCCGTGGCGGTACGGCGCTACATAAGCTTTACTTGTCGCCGCAGCCCCGATATAGTGAGGATATTGACTTGGTGCAGATTAATCCGGGTCCTATCAAGCCCATCATGTATCGACTGGGTGAAGTGCTAAGCTGGCTGCCTGACAGAGTGACGAAGCAGAAGCGATACAACAACACGATGCTGTTCAGGGTGGAATCGGAAATCGCTCCTGTGGTGCAGATACGATTGAAGATAGAGATCAATTGCTTTGAGCATTTCAATGTGCTGGGGTTGACGAAAGTTCCTTTCAGCATGGAGAACTCATGGTTCACAGGCACGGCAGAGCTGACAACCTACCATTTTGAGGAATTGCTTGGCACCAAACTGCGTGCGCTGTACCAACGAAAGAAGGGACGTGACCTGTTTGACCTCTACATCGCTCTTCAGCGCAGGGATGTGGACGTGGAGAAGGTTATGCAATGCTACAGGAAGTATATGGAGTTCGTGGTAGATAAGGCTCCGTCGTACAAGCAGTATGTGAACAATATGGAGGAGAAGATGCAAGACCCAGAGTTCTTGGATGACACAACGATGCTTCTCCGACCGGAGATTACATTCTCGCCAGTGGAAGCCTATCCATTGGTTTACAAGACGTTTATTGACAGGATGGAGGGGAAACGAGATTGATCACCGCCATCCTACAGGTAGCGTAATAATTTATAATAAGGTAAAGAGCAATGAAGCCAGGATTCATCATATTGGCATGCGCCACATCGATCCAGCGTCAGAGGATGACATGGACGACAACGGCATGAGCCGCTATATAAACAACCCTCTACAGTGTCTGCGCGTAGGGACTATAGAGGGTAAGGCGAGGGACTACTAGTGTCTTTTTGTGGGGAGCAGATTTATTTTGAGGAAAGCCCTACGAGGGTTACGCAAGCACAGAGTGGCTACAGGCTAAGCAATAGATTCGGAACGATGCGGTTCTGCATCTCCTGCGGCACACCGCACTCCTCTGCGAACTTGGTCCAATGAGATGCTGCTTCGCAAATCTCATCGATGATGGATGTGGCTTCCTTGATATTGTTCTGACTGGCAAAGGCGAGCAGATCCTGACGCGTGATGTCATCGAACTTCCCATTAATGGACATCTGGTGCGTGGCTGTCCAACCGCCCTGAGGGTTATAGGCATATCCCATATCGTAAGCCGGCGAGAGCTGCCCTTCTGCTTGGCTGTTTGATGAGCGTTGTGAATGGGCTGAATCATGTGCACCATGCATCGAAGCGCGATTCAGCAAGGTGAAAACGCCAACGCAGCAGGGTGTGAATGGTTTTCTCACCAGTGAGAAACGCGTGAAGACCTTGGTCTTACGCCGAGTTCCACCGGTGGAACACGGCATAAGACCAAGGCGAATTCAATGTTGCAACAGGACGAATTCAATGTTGCGGTTGAGTTTACTGATACTCGCGCTCGGAATGAAACGTGGAAAATGGAAATGAGGGGCGTAAAATGTCACACGGGCACACAAAAAATAATAAATTATTTTGCTGTTCGGCATGAATTGTGTATTTTTGCGCCGTTTTTATAGAGACCATATATTCACGCATATAATCAAGGTTAACAGAAGCATAAGTGATATGAGTAAGAAATTCCCTGAATATTCGAAGTTCAACCTCACGGAGGTGAACCATGAGATATTGAAACAGTGGGACCGCGAGGACCTGTTCCACCGCAGCATCGACGAGCGCGAGGGCTGCCCCTCGTTCGTCTTCTTCGAGGGCCCTCCCTCGGCCAACGGACACCCCGGCATCCACCATGTGCTGGCGCGCTCCATCAAGGACACCTTCTGCCGCTTCAAGACCATGAAGGGCTTCCAGGTCCACCGCAAGGCGGGGTGGGACACCCACGGACTGCCCGTGGAGCTGGGCGTGGAGAAGGAACTCGGCATCACGAAGGAGGACATCGGCAAGACCATCTCCATCGACGACTACAACCGCAAGTGCCGCGAGAACGTGATGATGTTCACCAGCGAATGGGAGGACCTCAGCCGCCGCATGGGCTACTGGGTCGATATGGAACATCCGTACATCACCTACGACAACAAGTATATCGAGTCGCTGTGGTGGCTCCTGAAGCAGCTCTATGAGAAGGGACTGCTCTACAAGGGCTACACCATCCAGCCCTACAGCCCCGCCGCCGGCACAGGCCTCTCCAGCCACGAGTTGAATCAGCCCGGCTGCTACCGCGACGTGAAGGACACGACCGTCACGGCGCAGTTCCGTGTAATGGCCCCCTCCGGCTCCCCCAAGGGGGAGGGCTTCCCTGAGAGCCTTGTGAAGGTGTTCGAGATGGGATTGCCGGTTTATATTTTAGCCTGGACGACCACGCCTTGGACACTGCCTTCGAATACCGCTTTGTGCGTAGGCCCGAAAATCAAATATGTCGCTGTCAAGGGACAGAACCCCTATAGCAAAGAAGAAGCCATCTATATTGTGGCAGAATCACGCAAGAATGCTTATTTCCCAGAGGACGAAGAACACCTGCCCCTTGGGGAAGGTTGGGAAGGGGCTACCCTTGTGGGCCTCCACTACGAGCAGCTCTTCCCCTGGGTGAAGCCCTGTGCGCTGGAGGGCGGCAAGGCCGTGGACAAGAGCGCCGAGGCCTTCCGCGTCATCCCCGGCGACTACGTGACCACGGAGGATGGTACGGGCATCGTGCACATCGCGCCCACGTTCGGTGCCGACGATGCCAAGGTGGCCAAGGATGCCGGCATCCCCTCGCTGTTCGTCATCGACAAAGCCGGCGACACGCGCCCCATGGTGGACTTCACGGGTAAGTACTTCGTGAAAGCCGACATGGACGAGGCCTTCGTCGAGAGCTGCGTCAACGACAGCTACTGGCACCACGCCGGCGACTTCGTCAAGAACGCCTACGATCCGCAGTATGCCGGTCTCGACGAGAAGGCGCTGGCCAAGACCGAGGACCTGAACATCGTCCTCTGCATGGAGATGAAGCAGGAGGGCACGGCCTTCAAGATCGAGAAGCACGTGCACAACTACCCCCACTGCTGGCGCACCGACAAACCCGTGCTCTACTACCCGCTCGACAGCTGGTTCATCCGCTCGACAGCCGCCAAGGAGCGCATGATGGAGCTCAACAAGAGCATCCTGTGGAAGCCTGAATCCACGGGCTCCGGGCGCTTCGGCAAATGGCTGGAGAACCTCAACGACTGGAACCTCAGCCGCAGCCGCTACTGGGGCACTCCGCTGCCCATCTGGCGCAACCGCGAGACGCGCGAGGAGATCTGCATCGGCAGCATCGAGGAACTCTACAACGAGATAGAGAAGAGCGTGCGCGCGGGCGTGATGGCCTCGAACCCGCTCAAGGACAAGGGCTTCGTGCCTGGCGATATGTCGCAGGAGAACTACGACCGCATTGACCTGCACCGCCCCTACGTGGACAACATCATTCTCGTGGGTGAGAGCGGCCAGCCGCTGCAGCGCGAGCTGGACCTCATCGACGTGTGGTTCGACAGCGGCGCCATGCCTTACGCACAGATTCACTATCCCTTCGAGAACAAGGAGGCGCTGGACAAGCGCGTCGTTTATCCCGCCGACTTCATCGCCGAGGGCGTGGATCAGACGCGCGGATGGTTCTTCACGCTCCACGCCATCGCCACGATGGTCTTCGACAGCGTCGCCTACAAGGCTGTCATCAGCAACGGCCTCGTGCTGGACAAGAACGGACTGAAGATGTCCAAGCGCCTCGGCAACGCCATCAACCCCTTCGACAACATCGAGAAATTCGGTTCCGATGCTGTGCGCTGGTATATGATAACCAACTCACAGCCATGGGATAACCTCAAATACGATGAAGCAGGAGTTCAAGAGGTCTCCCGCTCCTTCTTCGGCAAGCTCTATCAGACGTACAGCTTCCTGGCGATGTATGCCAACGTGGACGGCTGGCACTTCGAGGAGCCCGAAGTTCCCATGAGCCAGCGCTCGGAAATGGACCGCTGGATTCTCTCGTCGCTGAACACCCTCATCCGCGAGGTGGAGCAGAGCTACGAGGCCTACGAGCCCACGCGCGCCGGACGCCTCATCCAGGCATTCGTCATCGACAACGTCTCCAACTGGTTCGTGCGCCTCTCCCGCAAGCGTTTCTGGGGCGGCGAGATGAGCATCGACAAGCTCAGCGCCTACCAGACACTCTACACCTGTCTGGAGACCGTCAGCCGCCTGATGGCCCCCATCGCGCCCTTCTATGCCGACCAGCTCTACAGGGATTTACATGGACCCTCAACCCTCAACCCTCAACCCTCAACCAATAGCGTTCACCTCGCCACCTTCCCCGTGGCCGATGATGCCCTCATCGACAAGGAACAGGAGTCGCGCATGGCACTGGCACAGGAAATCACCTCCATGGTGCTCTCGCTGCGCAAGAAGGAGCAGATTATCGTGCGCCAGCCCCTGGCACGCATCGCCATTCCCGCCATCGACCGCGAGCTGCAGCAGCGCATCGAAGCCGTGAAGCAGCTCATCCTCGACGAGGTCAACGTCAAGGAGCTCGAGTTCGTGGAGGGCGCCGGGCTGCTGACGAAGAAGGTGAAGTGCAACTTCCGCACGATGGGTAAGAAGTTCGGCAAGCTGATGAAGGATGTCAACGCCGCCGTCACAGCCCTCACGCAGGAACAGATTGCTGTGCTCGAGACAGGACAGCTGCCGCTGACACTGCCCACCGGCGACGCCATCACCGTGGAGCTCGAGGACGTGGAAATCTTCAGCGAGGACATCCCCGGATGGACCGTAGCCAACGACGGCGTACTCACCGTGGCCCTCGACATTACCGTCACCGACGAGCTGCGCAACGAAGGCATAGCCCGCGAGATTATCAAGCGCATACAGAACCTGCGCAAGGAAAGCGGCTTCGAAATCACCGACCGCATACACATCACCCTCGAACACAACGCGCAGACAGACCGCGCCGTGGAGGCTTTCGGCAGCTACATCACCGCACAGGTGCTGGCCGACGGCATCACGCTCGCCGACACTGTCGCCGACGCCGCTGTGCTCGACTTCGAGGACTTCCAGCTCAAAGCACGTATCGAGAAAATCTAATCTTATAGGAAAACTAATCATAACGACAACATAGCACTACGATGGCTGAAAAAACACGCTACACCGACGAAGAACTCGAGGAGTTCCGCGTCCTGATCAACGAGAAACTGGCTGTGGCACAAAGCGACTATGAGAAAACCATGGACCGCATCATGAACCGCGACAGCAACGAGGCTGACGACACTGCGCCCACCTACCACGCACTGGAGGAGGGCAGCGAGACACAGACCAAGGAACAGCTCATGGCCATGGCCTTGAGACAGCAGAAATTCATCCAGGGACTGAAGGCAGCACTCGTGCGCATCGACAACAAAACCTACGGCATCTGCCGCGAGACGGGCAAGCTTATCCCCAAGGAGCGCCTGCGTGCCGTGCCCCATGCCACGCTCAGCATCGAGGTGAAGAACGACAAGAAACGCCCCCACTGATCAACACCAGGACTTGACAACGTTGACATCACACGTAAAACGATGGCAGGCCGCCGCGGTGGCTGCCATCTTCTTGGGTTTCATGGCCATCGACCAGGCCGTGAAGATATGGGTGAAGACGCACATGGCGCTGCATGAGAGCCGCCGCATCACCGACTGGTTCTACATCACCTTCATCGAGAACAACGGCATGGCCTTTGGCATGGAGTTCTTCGACAAACTCTTCCTCACGGGCTTCCGCATCCTGGCCACGCTCTTCCTCGCCTACTACATCATGCGACTCATACGCAAGGGAGTAGGGTGGGGCTACCTCATCTGCATGGCCTTCATCATGACCGGCGCGGCAGGCAACATCATCGACTGCCTCTTCTACGGCCTCATCTTCAACGACCCCGCATGGCCGCAGGTGGCGCAGTTCGTGCCCTTCGGCACGGGCTACAGCACGTGGTTCTACGGCCGCGTCGTGGATATGTTCTCGTTTCCCCTCTTCGAGTGGGACTGGCCCGCATGGATGCCCTTCATCGGCGGTCAGCACTACCTCTTCTTCTCCTACATCTTCAACGTCGCCGACGCCTGCATCTCCTGTGGCGTCATTGCCCTCCTCCTGTTCTATCGCGACACCCTCTCGACAGAGCTGGGAGCGAAGAAGGGGGAAGAGATTGAAAAATTGAAAGATTGAAAAATTGAAAAATATTTCATCCTTTGGGAAACGTGGCTTGCACAAGGTGGCCTCCCGCCTTGTACTCCTCCTTTCAATCTTTCAATTTTTCAATTTTTCAATTTTTTTCTCTTCCTGTAAGCCCAGCATTCCTGGCGGCGTTATCTCGGAGAGTAAGATGGAGCGAGTGCTCTATGACTACCACGTGGCGCAGAGCATCGCAGATAACCTGCCCTACGAGGAGGGACGCTCGCTGGATGAGCGCCGTTATGAGATGGAGGAAGCCGTCTTCCGCAAGCACCATATCACGCGTGCCGAGTTCGACAGCTCGATGGTATTCTATTGCAGCGACCTGGACCGCCTCGACCGCATCTACAAGAACATCGCAGAACGCATGGAGCGTGATGCCGAGGCACTGGGAGCCGTCACCGACGAAGCCGACCTCTACGGTCGCTACACCGCCGAGGGAGATACGGCCAACGTGTGGGTTGGACGCCAGGTCATTGCCGTTCACAACCACGGCAGCGAGCACCTGCAGTCGTGGCTCGTAGCCTGCGACAGCACATGGCTCGCCGGCGATGATGTCCTCTTCAGCTTCTCGCCGCAGGTGTTCTCGCGCGACCTCATCTCCTCGCTCTACATCAGCCTCGTCGTCACCTATACCAACGACTCCGTGCGTGCCACCACGCTGCAGTGCACCTCGCGCTCCAACAACGAGCTACGTATCAACAACAGCGAGGGGTGGGTGGCGAAAAGCGTAGCCGGACATTTCTATATGCCCATCGAGCGCGACCCGCAGCGCAGCGTCACCTACGTCATCAACCGCCTCTCCCTTATCCGTTTCCATAAGACCCAGGTGTGGCGCGACAAGCTGAACCCCGTGGACACCCTTGCCTTAGATAGCACCGCTGCCGACAGTGTCGCAGCACCCCAGGGCCGCGTCATTGGCGCCCTCACCGATTCCACGCAACACCGTCGCTCGCCGCTGGAGTTCCGCGAGCAACAGGACGTGGAGCAGAAGATCAATGTCGTTAAGGAGAAACCCTACCAACCTGTGCGCCGTCGTAAGAAACAGCAAAAGCAGCGCCGCAGCCAATGACCTCCATTGCTTACCATCGTCTTATTCTTCCCGACAGCTCCGCACATGAGATGGTCGTCGTGCGCTTCGATGACGAAGGACGCTTCCTCGACTTCCACCACCTGCAGGGCGAGGAGCCATTCGTAGAATGGCACGGAGGAACACTTGACCTCCGTGCCATTAACCGCTAACCGTTAACCGAAAACCGTTAACCGCTAACCATTAACCGTTAACCGAAAATACTACAGTTGCTTCACTGGGAACGTGAAGTATGTGTCGGGGTACGGCTCTTCGCGAAGCGTGAAGTGCCACCATTCCGATTCGAGGGCCTTGAAGCCGTGGTTCAACATTGCCTGGCGCAGGATCATGCGGTTGTGGAACTGCTCCGGCGTGATGCTCCGACCTGCCGGTGACTTGCTGTTGTCGCCCGTGTATTCCATCGTCTCAGGATTGCCGCAGAAGTCAGGATGGCTCTCGGGGCCGAACCAGTCGAAGGTGCCGCCCATGTCAAGCTCTTTCTCCGTGGCCATGTCGAAGAGCGTCAGATCTACTGTGCTGCCGCGTGTGTGGCCGCTCTTTGCCATGATATACTTCTGGTCGAAGAGCACGCTCTTGTCCAAGTCCGGGTAAAAGTATGCCTTCATGCGTGTGTCAGGGACGTCAGCGGCCCAGCGTACGAAGTGATCCACACCGCATTGCGGGCGGTAGGCGTCGTAGATCTTCAGGCGATAACCCAGCGCCTTCACCTCGTTGCTCACGGCCAGCAGGCTGTCCGCAGCCGCGTGTGTCAGCAGGGCCGTCGGCGCCTCGTAGCCGTCGATGCGGTCGCCCACGAAGTTATACGTGCCGTAGTAGCGGATCTCCAGGATGACGTCAGGCACCACGTCCGTCAGCGTCACGAAATCACTCGCGTCAGCCTCCGGTGCCACGACAGCACTCTCAGCCTCCGCCTCGCTGCTACCACTGAACCCATCGCGGAAAGCCCAGAAGAACGCCGCGATGCATACGATACCCAACACGATACCGTAAAACTTCCTTGAAGTAAAGAACTTACTTGTGTCCATAGTCTGTTATTGGGGATTAGTATTTGATGTTGAGCTCGCGGAGGATGGAGGAGATCTGCTCCATGGTGGTGAGGCGGGTGGGGACGAGGGGGAGGCGGAGCTGGTTCTCGATCATGCCCATGGCGTGGAGCATGGCCTTGACGCCTGCGGGGTTGCCATCGACGAAGAGGAGCTTGAAGAGCTCGGTGAACTTGTGGTGGATGGTGAGGGCTGAGGCGTAGTCGCCGTTGAGGGCGAGGCGAACCATGCGTGAGAACTCGCGCGGCAGGGCGTTGCCAATGACGCTGATGACGCCTACGGCGCCGAGGGTGATGAGGGGGAAGGTGATGCCGTCGTCGCCGGAGATGACATCGAAGCCCTGGGGCTTGTTCTTGATGATGTCGTCCATCTGGGTGATATTGCCGCTGGCTTCCTTGATGGCGACGATGTTCTCAAAGTCGCGTGCCAGGCGTAGGGTGGTCTCGGCGGTCATGTTCACGCCCGTGCGCCCGGGAACATTATATAATACGACGGGTACGGGGCTGGCCTCGGCGATAGCGCGGAAATGCTGGTAGAGGCCTTCCTGGGAGGGCTTGTTGTACATGGGGCATACGCTGAGAACGCCGTCGATGCCGGTCCAGTCGGTTTCTTGCAGCTCGCGCACGACGGCGGCTGTGTTGTTGCCGCCGCAGCCCATGAGCAGGGGCACGCGGCCTGCTACGCGCTGGACGAGGGTCTCGCGCAGCCAGCGCTTCTCGTCGGGGGTGAGACAGGGTGTCTCGGCGGTGGTGCCCATGATGCAGAGGAAGTCGGCGCCGCCTTTGATCTGGAATTCCACCAAACGGATGAGGGCTTCTTCGTCGATGCTGCCATCGGCTTTGAAGGGAGTGATGAGGGCGATGCCCAGGCCGCGGAATTTATTTTGTGCCATGCGGGGTGATTTAGTTTTTCTTAAAGAAGTAGATGAAGGTGGCGACGCCTTCGAGGGCTGTCTTGCCGGTTTCTTTGATGTCGATGGTGAAGCGGATGCTCATGCGAATGGCGCCACGCAGGTTGGCGAGTGACTCCATGCTGGTGGACATGCGGACGCTCTGCCCGGAGAGTACGGGCTGGCCGAACTTCATCTTGTCCATGCCGTAGTTGACGAGGCGCTCCAGGTTGTTGACCTGTATGATCTGTCCCCAGAGATAGGGGAGGAGTGAGAGTGTGAGGTAGCCGTGGACGATGGTCTGGTGGAAGGGGCTCTCAGTCTTGCAGCGCTCTTCATCGACGTGGATCCACTGGTGGTCGAGGGTGGCATCGGCGAAGAGGTTGATGCGGTCCTGATCGACCTGGATGTAGTCGCTGGTGCCTATTTCTTTACCGAGGAGGGCTTCAAAGTCCTCGTAGCAGTTGATGATAACGGGGGACATATTTTGTTTAGTGTTTAAATGTCGATAGACATTTCATAAATTCGCTGCAAAAGTACTGCTTTTTATCCAAATAGTAGGTATAAAAGTTGCTTTTTTACGTGAAAACTTGTTTAAGCGCGTAAAATCCTATAATTTTGCAGTCGAAAATGAAGATTATGAAACCAATATTCATAGCCGGACCTTGTGTCATCGAGAGTGCTGAGGTGCTCGATGTGGTGGCTGAGGAGCTGGTGCGCCTGCAGCAGAAGTACGACCTGGAGCTGTTCTTCAAGGCCTCCTTCGACAAGGCGAACCGCACGAGTCTCTCATCCTTCCGAGGCCCCGGTCTTGAGCGTGGCCTGCAGATGCTGGCCGACGTGAAGGCGAAGCATGGCCTGCGCCTGCTGACAGATATCCACGAGTCTTATCAGGCGGCTGCGGCTGCTGAGGTGGTCGATGTCTTGCAGATTCCTGCTTTCCTGTGCCGCCAGACGGATCTGCTGGTGGCTGCCGCAAAGACGGGGAAGGTGGTGAACATCAAGAAGGCGCAGTTCCTCTCGGGTGTAGATATGCAGTACCCCGTGGAGAAGGCGCGCGAGGGTGGTGCCACGGAGGTGTGGCTCACGGAACGAGGCAACTCGTTTGGCTACAACAACCTCGTGGTGGATTTCCGCAATATTCCTGATATGCTGAAGTGGACACCGCGTGTCATCATGGATTGCACCCACAGCGTTCAGCGTCCAGGGGCTGCGGGTGGCAAGACCGGTGGCAACCGTGAATTTGTGCCGGCGATGGCGATGGCAGCCAAGGCCTTCGGTGCCACGGGCTACTTCTTCGAGACACATCCCAATCCCGACCACGCTCTGAGCGACGGGCCTAACATGTTAGCCCTTAAAGATTTGGAGGAAGTGATAAAGAACCTATGCAAATAAGAGATATAGCTACCCAATGCCTGCGTGATGAGGCTGAAGCCATTCTGCAGACGATTCCACAGTTGGATGAGGCTTTCGACCATGCCGTGGAGCTGATGCTTCATTGCACGGGGAAGGTGGTTGTCACGGGTGTCGGCAAGAGCGGACACGTCGGCGCTAAGATTGCAGCCACGCTGGCCAGCACGGGCACACCGTCGTTCTACCTGAACCCGCTGGATGCCTTCCACGGCGATTTAGGCATGGTTGCCGAGGGCGATGTCGTGGTGGCACTGAGCAACAGCGGCATCACGGACGAACTGCTGCGCATTATCCCTTCGCTGAAGGAGCGCCATGTGCCCATCATTGGCATCTCGGGTAATGCGGAGTCGCTGCTGGCGCGTAATGTGGATATCCATATTTTATTGCATGTCGCTCATGAGGCCTGCCCGCTGAACCTGGCGCCCACGAGTAGCACGACAGCGCAGCTGGCGCTGGGCGATGCCCTGGCGGTGGCGCTGATGGAGGGTCGCCATTTCAAGGCCAACGACTATGCGCAGTTCCACCCGGGTGGCTCGCTGGGCCGACGGCTGCTGACGACCGCTCACGATGTCATGCGTACAGAGGACCTGCCCATCGTGGCTACAACGATGCCCCTCAGCGAGGCGGTCATCGAGGTCAGCCGTTCGCGACTGGGAATGGTGGTGGCTGTCGAGAGCGACAAGGTCGTGGGTATCATCACCGACGGCGACGTGCGTCGTGCGATGGAGCGCCTGAAGCAGGACTTCTTCAATGTCTCCGTGGGCGAGGTGATGACGCCAACGCCCAAGTGTGTGCCTGAGACCATGAAAATCAGTGAGATACAAAGAGTCATGCAAGATAATAAGATCCATGCCGTGCTCGTCACCGACCAGCAGCGTCATCTGCTGGGCATTGTGGATTCGTTCAGTTGTATGATTTAACAGTCTTTCAGAGGAGTGACTACACAAACCATGCGTCCGTTCTTTTTCATCCTTTCCCTGTTCCTTATGCCGCTGTTTATGCGGGCCGAGGAACAGCCTTCGGACGTCGTCCTGCGTCAGGCACTGGAGGAACAGCTGGGTGTGGAGTTTACTGGCAACAACAGCGTGGTGCTCCTACACACGGGCCGCGACAAGTTCGAGGCGATGTTCTCGGCCATCCGTCAGGCGAAGCACTATGTGCATCTGGAATATTTCAATTTCCGCAACGACAGCATCGGTAATGTGCTCTTCGACCTTCTGGGCGAGAAGGTGAAGGAGGGCGTTGAGGTGCGCGCTATGTTCGACAGCTTCGGCAACAGCAGCAATGACTCGCCACTGAAGAACAAGCACCTGCGTGCCATACGCGCGATGGGCATACAGATTGAGGAGTTCGACCCGATCAAGTTCCCCTGGATCAACCACGCCTTCCAGCGTGACCACCGCAAGATCGTGGTCATCGACGGCGCCGTGTGCTATGCGGGTGGCATGAATGTGGCGGACTACTACATCAACGGCCGCCCCGAATACGGCGAGTGGCGTGATATGCACATGGAGCTGACGGGCGATGTGGTGGCACAGTACGAGCGTATCTTCGCCCGTATGTGGTGGCAGCAGACGGGTGAGGTGCTGCTCGATGAGCGCTATCTCGCGATGCCGGCACCCACGAGTGAGGTGACGGCGGGCATCGTCTCGCTGGCGCGCTCGCGTGAGGACTTCCAGCTGCTTGCCGACACATCCACGACAGCCGGTCACAAGGTGATTGGTGTGGTAGATCGCAGGCCACGCTACACGCCCAAGAACATGCGCAAGGCCTATGTTGCAGCGATAGATGCCGCCAAGGAATGCATACAGATTGTCAACCCTTATCCCACGAATGTCAAGTCGGTGCGCCGTGCCCTGAAGCGTGCGCTGAAGCGAGGTGTGCGACTGGAGATTATGGTATCGGCCAAGAGCGATGTGCCCATCACCCCTGATGTCGTAGCCTTCGAGATGAAGAAGCTGGCAAAGCGTGGCGCTGAGGTCTATTACAACCAGACGGGCTTCCATCATTCCAAGGTGATGATGGTTGACGGGCGCTTCTGCACCGTGGGCAGCACGAATATGGACGGGCGCAGCTTCCTGTGCGACTACGAGGTGAACAGCTTCATCCTCGACCGCGAGACGACGGCAGAGTTACAGCGCATCTTCGAGCTGGACAAACAGCATTGCACGCTGTTCCGTGCCGAGGACTATCGTCGGCAGTTTAATTTCGGACATCGCCTGACGGGGCATTTCTTCGCGCTCTTCCGCAGGTTCTTCTAAAACTTCATCGGAAAAATTAAATGGTCGGGGCTGTAGCCCTGACGAACCTTGCCGCGTGACTGCAGCCATCGCAGGGCTGCGTCAGCGTCACTGCGCTGTGGTGTCGTGACGGGTGCGTAGCGTGGCGTGGCTTGCAACAGGGAATCTATCAGGCTGTCAGGCGTCAGGAACAGTTGCTTGTACATGGCCACCAGCGTGTCGCGCTCGCCACCATTGTTGAGGGCGGCGACGGCCTCGTTATAACCTTGGAAGAACAGCTGCATCTGACGCACGCGCGTGCTGTCGGTGGTGGCAGCCTCGGAGGCCACGAAAGCTGTTAGACGTGGCTGCAAGGAGTTGGTCGTGAAGTTGCTTTTGTTGCCTCGCAGGAGCGCTTCCTGCGCATATGGTGCCGGCAGGAAGGCCGCGTCCATGGTGCCGTTGCAGAGCATATCCGTGCGAATGCGCACATTGTTGATCTGCGGACGGAAGATGTCAGCGCGCGCCAGACGGGCCGAGTCTGTGAGGCGGTCGCTCCAGTAGTCTGTGATGCTGTGGCGGGCGACGGCCACCATGCGCTCTTTCAGTTGGTTGAGCTGTCGCACACGACCACGACGGGCCGTGATGAGCTGCAGTTCACCCTCTGTGGCGGCCACGGCGCGCAGCGGTGTGGTGTCCTGCTGCATGAAAATGGCGCGTGCCAGGTCGCTGTAGATGAGTTCGGCACGTCCGCGCATGAGAGCCGTGTCGGTGTCGAGCTGCGCCTGCAAAGTCAGGACGCGCAGGTCGAGGCCGAGGCGATCATAGATGCCCATGCGCTGGGCGTAGAAGGCCGGGAAGCAGTCGTGCACGGGCATCAGCGCCACGTGTAAGGCCGCAGAATCGCGCTGTGCCTGTTCTTCGTTTGAGAGCGTGGAATTGCCGTTGCAGGCAGCAAGGAAAAACAAGCATAGCGCAAAGTGCACGAGGCACTTTGCACTATGCATTGCTGAAAAATGGTTGTGGGGGATCATTAGCCCTTGATAGCAGCTACGCCGGGGAGCACCTTGCCCTCGATAGCTTCGAGGAGGGCGCCACCACCCGTGGAGATGTAGCTGACCTTGTCCTCAAGGCCGAACTTGTGTACGCAAGCGATGCTGTCGCCACCACCGATGAGGGAGAAAGCACCCTCGGCTGTTGCCTTAGCCACAGCGTCGCCGATGGCACGGCTGCCAGCGGTGAACTCGTCGCACTCGAAGCAACCTGCAGGACCGTTCCAGAGGATGGTCTTAGCACCCTCGATAGCCTTGGCGAACTTAGCCTGGCTCTTGGGACCTACGTCGAGGCCGTCCCAACCATCTTCGATAGCGTTGGAGGGGAAAGTCTTGATCTGAGCACCGGGCTTCACGCTGAAGGTGCCGAAGTCGTAACCTGTGCAGGCCACGCTGTCCTCGGCCAGCACGAGCTCCACGCCATTCTTCTTGGCCATCTCCTCGATGTTGAGGGCCACATCCAGCTTGTCGAGCTCCACGATGGAGTTACCGATCTCGCCGCCGTGAGCCTTCATGAAGGTGTAGGTCATGCCGCCGCAGAGGATAAGCTTATCGACCTTGCCCAGCAGGTTTTCGATGATGCCGATCTTGGTGCTCACCTTGGAGCCGCCCATGATAGCCACGAAGGGGCGCTTGATGTTGCTGAGCACGTTGTCAACGGCAGTCACTTCCTTCTCCATGAGGAGGCCGAGCATCTTGTTGTCGGCATCGAAGTAGTCAGCGATGACAGCGGTGCTGGCGTGGCGACGGTGGGCTGTGCCGAAGGCGTCCATGACATAGCAGTCAGCGTAGCTGGCCAGTGTCTTGGCGAACTCCTTCTGGCTGGCCTTCATAGCCTTCTTAGCCTCGTCGTAAGCGGGGTCTTCCTTGTCGATGCCCACGGGCTTGCCTTCCTCCTCGGGGTAGAAGCGGAGGTTCTCCAGCAGCAGCACCTCGCCAGCCTTCAGGGCAGCAGCCTGGTCAGCAGCCTTAGCGCAGTCGGGGGCGAACTTCACCTCCACGCCGAGGGCCTTGCTCACAGCGGGCACGATCTGTTGCAGGGAGAGCTTGGGGTTCACCTTGCCCTTGGGCTTGCCCATGTGGGACATGATGATGAGGGCACCGCCGTCGCCGAGGATCTTCTTCAGCGTGGGCAGGGCACCGCGGATGCGGGTGTCGTCGGTGATGTTACCATTGCCGTCGAGGGGCACATTGAAGTCAACACGTACGATGGCCTTCTTGCCAGCGAATTTGTAGTCGTTAATGGTCATAATGTAATTGTAGGGTTTAAAGATTTTATGATTTGATGAGTTATTGATATGATACGTGCTGTTTGCGTGTGCAAAAGTACGCTTTTCCATTGAGGCGTGCAAGGAATTAAGACATTTTCACTTTACATTTTTACTTTATTATACAACGCACACGCGTGATGAAGCCCACACTCCACGCATAGGGGCTTCAATGCTTTGCAGACGTATCGCCCGTGCAGGATGAGCCAGTGGTGCGCCTTGGGGATGAGGGCCTCAGGTATGTGCTTCACCAGCGCCTGTTCCACCGCCAGCGGTGTCTTGGCCTTGTCGCTCACGAGACCAAGGCGATGGCTCACACGGAAGACATGGGTATCTACCGCCATGCGCGCCTGTCCGAAGGCCACGCTCATCACCACGTTCGCCGTCTTGCGCCCCACGCCAGGCAACGATGTCAGTTCTTCCAACGTCTCTGGCACCTCGCCGCCGAAGCGCTCCACCAGCTGCCGGGCAGTGGCCACGAGGTGCTTGGCCTTGGAGTTGGGGTAGGAGACACTCTTCACGTAGGCCAGCACCTCCTCGTCGCAGGCGGCCGCCATGGCAGCAGGGGTGGGGAAGTCCTCGAAGAGGGCGGGCGTCACCATGTTCACACGCTTGTCCGTGCACTGGGCACTCAGCATCACAGCCACCAACAGCTGGAAGTCATTGGCGAAATGTAGCTCCGTCTCAGCCACCGGCATCGCCTCCTCGAAATAGGCAATCACGGCCTCATAACGTTGTTTCTGGGTCATCACATGTCTGTTAGTGCGTGCAAAGTTACTCATTTTAGCGTTTAAAGTTGAAAGTTTAAGGTTGAAAGTGAACGGTTTTTGTTATTTTTGTGTACTTTTGTCGCGTCAAAACGCTTTCAGATATGCATAAGTGGCTTCTCATCGTGTGCTTGATGGCCGCCTGGCTCCCTTCGCAGGCCCAGGACCTGGCCTACCGCCTGGCGGCCTCCGACCATCGGCTGGATTCGGCAGACACGAGGTCGCTGTTCTTCACGTTGGACAATATCTCGTTCTTCAAGGATAACGAGTTCAACGGTGAGCAGGTCAAGGGCTATACGCTGCCGGGCCTGTGGGTGCAGCCCAAGGTGGTGTGGCAGCCGCTGCACAGCATACGTCTGGAAGCGGGTTGCCACGCGCTGGTCTTCGACGGCGCGAACAAATACCCCTGCTACGTCTATCACGACATCGGCACATGGAAGGGCAACCAGTACCAGCGTGGCTTCCACGTCCTCCCGTTCTTTCGTGCGCAGGCCCAGCTGAAGCGCCTCACCTTTGTGCTGGGCGACATCTATGGTGGCGCGAACCACCGTGTGATGGAGCCGCTGATGAATCCTGAGATCAACCTCACGCAAGACCCTGAGATGGGCTTCCAGCTGCTGCTGGACTTGCCCCGTTATGAGCTGGATGCGTGGGTCAATTGGCAGAGTTATATCTTCGAGGAGGACACCCACCAGGAGGCCTTCACCGTCGGCATCCACCAACGCGTATCTTTAAACTCTAAACTCTCAACTTTAAACTTTTATCTCCCCCTCGACATCCTCATTCAGCATCGCGGAGGGGAGCAGGACATCACAGACCTGGGCGTGCAGACCATCACGAACGGAGGCATCGGCTTCGGCGTGGAGTGGAACACGGGGGCGCGCGTCGTGCGCCGTCTGACGGCTGAGGTGGCCGCCTTGGGCTGCTGGCAGCAGAGCGGACATATGTGGCCCTTCAACTTGGGCGCTGCGGGCTCCTGCATGCTGGCCGTCGATTTCGCCCGTGACTTCCGCCTCTTCGCTGGGGCTTTCTATGCCCGCGATTTCGTATCGCTCTACGGTATCCCCTTCTATTCCACCTTGTCGCAGAAGCACCCCGGCGCCCGTTTCGACAAGGTCCTCACGCCCCACGTGGGTGCCGAGTGGAGCCACACCTTCGCCAAGAACTACATCCTGGGTGCCAAGGTCGATGCCTACCCGATGATAGAGGGTGAAATGACAAATGCCGATGGCACGGTCCGTGCATCGACATTCGTTAATCATTTTTCCTTTGGCGTTTATTTCCGCTGCCATCCACGCTTTCTCCTGAAGCATTGGCAGTAAGCGGCTGTCGCTTAGCCGATGAAATTCACTTCGGGCTCAATAAGAATACCGAAGCACGCTTCAACGTCTGCTTGAATGGACGCGCATAAATCGCTGATTTCTTTACCTGTTGCACCGCCTGTATTGACAAGCACCAAAGCCTGTTTCTCATACACGCCGGCGTGCCCCAGCGTCTTGCCTTTCCAACCGCATTGCTCGATCATCCAGCCCGCAGGAACCTTCACGCGCTGCTCGTCCACGTCGTAGTGCGGAGCCTCGGGGTAGGCCTGTTGAAGGCGCTCGAAAACGGCGCGTTCTACGATGGGATTCTTGAAGAAGCTGCCGGCGTTGCCCAGGACAGAAGGCTCGGGCAGTTTCTCGCGACGTATCTCCAGGATGGTCTCTCGCAGCTGCTCTGCCGTGAGGTTCACCTCCTCAATGCCACGGGCCTCGATGGCACGACGTATGCCGCCATATTCGAGGTTCGGACGGAAATCGTGCGTCAGACGGAAGTGCACGTGGGTGATGGCATAGCGTCCACGCAGCTCCTGCTTGAACACGCTGTCGCGATAGCCGTAGCGGCATTCCTCCACAGTGAAATGGCGGATGGCTCCCGTCTCCAGATCCACAGCGTCCACGAAAAGGATGAAATCCTTGGCCTCGGCACCGTAGGCCCCGATGTTCTGCACGGCCGAGGCGCCCACCTCGCCGGGGATGCCGGACAGGTTCTCCAGGCCGTGCCAATGGCTGTCAACGGCATATTGCACCCATTCGTCCCATGCGATGCCTGCGCTCACGCGAACATATACATATTCCCCTTCGTCGGCCGTCACCGTGATGTCCTTCAGGGCAGAATGCAGCACCGTGCCGTTGTAGTCGTTCAGAAACAGCAGGTTGCTGCCGCCTCCGATGTGGAGGAGGGGAGAGGTGTCGCCGTTCGCCGTGCGACGGCCGATGAACAGCTGCAGCTCATCCACGCTGTCGTATTCCACGAAATGGGCTGCTGTGGCAGCGATGCCGAAAGTGTTGTGCTCTTTCAGCGAGTTGTTATCCTTAATACTCATATATAATTTTTCAATTGTCCATTGTCCATTCATCCCCCTTGGGGGATTATAGGGGGCCTTAATTTTCCAGCTCCGTCAGCCGCCAGCTGTTGCGGTCGCGCTGGAACACGAGCAACGCCTGCAACCCGTCGCTGATGCCCCGTAGCTGCAGCAGCATACGCTGGCGGTTGCTGTAGGTCTGCCCGTAGGCGATGTGCACGAGCACGTCCTTTGGCATATCGGGCTGGAACTCAAACCATTGCTCTGTATTGATGTTCCCACGGATGCGCTCGTAATCCTCTTCGTCGCTCGTGATATAGCTCAGCGGGTCGGCCACGTGGTGGCGCTGGAACAAGCTATCTGTCGCGAACTCACGGTAGAAGTCCAGGAACGACGCCAGATCCGTGTGCTCGAAGGGCACCTGGCATTGCTCCGTCAGCATCCACAGCCCGTTGATGCTGTCGCGCTGGAACACGAAGGATTCTATCTGGCGGCTGTGCAAATAAATCTGATCCACGCGCGCCTCACACACGCTGGTGTCCTGTGCCAGCTCCATCTGTCGGCGCGAGTTCCACAGCACCGTGCAGAAGTCCTGGTGCAGCAGCAGGAAATGGTGCTGCCATTCGTTCTGCTGGAGGTAGTGGACATTGCCGTCGGCATCGATGACGCGCAGCGGAAACTGGATGCGCGTGCGCTGCAGGCGGTTGCTTTGGTCGAAACTGAAAAGGAAGTCGTTGAAGAGCTCGTCCACCGTCTCGGGCAGCGGCGTGTCGATGGTTTCCAAGTCCAGCAGCAGCGTGTCGGCATTCTGCTCCAGCGTATCGCATTGCAGCGTGTCGGCCTCCGCGTCGCCGAAGTCCATGAAACGCCCGTGCTTGTTCCCTGAACAGGCCATGAGCAGTACCCCGGAGATGAGTAGAAGAATCCTTCTTAAATACACGTGTAAAACTACCTTTTGGTAAAAATCGCGCAAAAGTACACTATTTTTCTCAACCCACGCACGCTTTTCGCAAATAAATGTCTATCTTTGCGCCGTTTTATAAAGATATATCAATTCTACGACTATGAATATGCTCGAAAAGATCAAGCAAATGCTTGAGGAAGTGCAGCAGGTTTCAGCTGCTACACCCGAGGAGGTGGAAGCACTTCGCATCAAGTATTTGAGTAAGAAAGGTGAAATCAGCGCGCTGATGGATGAGTTCCGTACCATCCCCAACGACATGAAGAAAGAGGTGGGGCGCCACATCAACGAACTCAAGGACTACGCCACCGAGCGCATCAACCAGCTCAAGGCCGCTGCCGCCGCTCAGGAGACGGTGGCCGACGACCTCGACCTCACGCGTACCGCTTACCCCATCGCGCTGGGCACGCGCCATCCCCTGACCATCGTCAAGAACGAGATCGTCGATATCTTCTCGCGCCTGGGCTTCACCCTCGCCGAAGGTCCCGAGGTGGAGGACGACTGGCACGTCTATAGCTCCATGAACTTCGCCGACGACCACCCTGCCCGCGATATGCAGGACACCTTCTTCGTGGAGGCGCACCCCGACATCATCCTACGTTCCCACACCTCCAGCGTGCAGGCACGTGTGATGGAGAAGCAGCAGCCGCCCATCCGCGTCATCTGCCCCGGTCGCGTCTATCGCAACGAGGCCGTCAGCGCCCGTGCCCACTGCTTCTTCCACCAGGTGGAAGGCCTCTATATCGACAAGAACGTCAGCTTCAAGGACCTCAAGCAAGTGCTCCTCCTCTTCGCTCAGGAGATGTTCGGCCCCGAGACCCAGATCCGTCTGCGCCCCAGCTACTTCCCCTTCACCGAGCCCTCGGCCGAGATGGACGTCAGCTGCACCATCTGCGGCGGCAAGGGCTGCTCCATGTGCAAGGGTTCCGGCTGGCTCGAGATCCTCGGCTGCGGCATGGTGGACCCCGCTGTCCTCGAAGCCAATGGCATCGACAGCACCCAGTACACCGGCTACGCCTTCGGTATGGGCATCGAGCGCATCGCCAACCTGAAGTACCAGGTCAAGGACCTCCGCCTCTTCTCCGAGAACGACGTCCGCTTCCTCGAAGAATTCACCGCTGCTAACTAAAATTGAAAAATTGAAAGATTGAAACATTGAAAGTTTCTGTTGCTACAGTCATTAGCAGGGCCGACAGCGTATAGATTTTTTCAATCTTTCAATCTTTCAATCTTTCAATCTTTCAATGTTAAAGTTCCACTCCCTCTCCCTCGCTTATAGCGACCGCGCGCTATTCAGCGGCCTCGATCTCTCCATAGACCGAGGCCAGCTTGTAGGTGTCACCGGCGAGAGTGGAACAGGCAAGACATCCCTGCTGCGCGCCATCGTGGGCGTCATCCCCATCACCGCGGGCTCCATCGAGGTCTGCGGCCTCCCCTTGGATGTGCACCACATCCATGAGATTCGCCAGAAGATCGCCTATGTCCCCCAGGAGCTCCAGCCCCCTGCCGAGAACGGCGCAGCCCTCATCGCCCTCACCCACGCCCTCGCCTATAATAGTACTCTGTTACAGTCGTCGGACGACTGTAACAGAGTGCTCGCTTCCCTTGCCATCGATCCCTCCCTCCTCTCTCTGGAGGCCTCCAAGCTCTCCGGCGGCCAGCGCCAGCGCATCCTCCTCGCAGCAGCCCTCGCGCTCCCCAAGCCCCTGCTGCTGCTCGACGAGCCCACCTCCGCCCTCGACGAGGAGAACAGCCAGCGCGTAGCCCTCGCCCTCTTGCGCGCCTGCCATGAAAAAGGCCGCGTCGCCCTCGTCGTCTCCCACGACCCCGTCCTCCTCCGCTTCTGCGATAAGGTCCTCGACTTGACTACGCTCTCCTAGGCCCTCCTAGGCTCCCCTAGGCAACCCTAAACGCTAACCCCTAAACGCTAACCTCTCAACCATAAACCCTCAACCATAAACCATTCCCCCTCCATGCTCCTCGCCCTCATCCAACACCCCTGCACCCCCTCCATCGACGAGAACCGCTCTCGCATCGCCGCCGCCATCGCCGACGTCGCTGCCCGTGGCGCAGAGCTCGTCGTGCTGCAGGAGCTCCATAACACCCCATACTTCTGCCAGGTGGAATCCGTTGACAATTTCGACCTCGCCGAGCCCATCCCAGGCCCCAGCACCCACTTCTTCGGTGCCCTGGCCAAGGAGCATGGCGTCGTCCTCGTCACCAGCCTCTTCGAGCGCCGTGCCCCCGGCCTCTACCACAACACCGCCGTCGTCTTCGAGCGCGACGGCAGCATCGCCGGCGTCCATCGCAAGATGCACATCCCCGATGACCCCGCCTACTACGAGAAGTTCTATTTCACCCCCGGCGACCTCGGCTTCCAGCCCATCCAGACCAGCGTCGGACGCCTCGGCGTGCAGGTATGCTGGGACCAGTGGTACCCCGAGGGAGCCCGCCTGATGGCCCTCGCCGGTGCCGACATCCTCATCTATCCCACCGCCATCGGCTACGAGAGCAGCGACACCCCCGACGAGCAGGCGCGCCAGCGCCAAGCCTGGCAGCTCGTGCAGCGTGGCCATGCCGTCGCCAACGGCCTCCCCGTCGTCGCCGTGAATAGGGTAGGGCATGAGCCCGATCCCAGCGGCCAGACCCGTGGCATCCAGTTCTGGGGCTCCAGCTTCGTCTGCGGCCCCCAGGGCGAGCTCCTGGCCGAAGCCTCCCAGACAGAACCCGAGAACCTCCTCGTCGATGTTGACCTCCGTCGCTCCGAGCAAGTCCGCCGCTGGTGGCCCTTCCTCCGCGACCGCCGCATCGACGCCTACCAAGACCTCCTCTGCCGCTTCCGCGACAAAGATCTTTAAACCTTAACCCTTAACCATAAACGCTAACCCCTAAACGCTAACCCCTAAACGCTAACCCCTCACCCCTTAACCCTCACCCCTTTAATATCTTCCCCCTTCCCCAAGTCTCCCCTCGGGGAGATTTAGAGGGGGCCGCCCTCCCTCCCATGGCTATCCACTTCACCCCCAGCACCCCCACCATCAGCGACCTGACCCTCCATCTGCAGATGGCCAAGCCCGTCGCTGGTCCCGAGCAGACCGAGATCCGCTCCACCTTCTTCCCTGCCGAGTGGTTCCCCCAGAGCGGCGTGCAGCTCACGTGGCCCCATGCCGCCACCGACTGGGCACCCCTCCTGCACGAGGTCGATGACTGCTTCATCCGTATCGCCCTGGAGATCCTCGTCCGCAACGAGCTCCTCCTGATTGTCACCCCCGAGCCCGATCGCATCAAAGCCCTCTTCCACGAGCGCATCCCCTCGCGCCTGCTGCCCCATGTCCGCTATTTCGAGTGCCCCACCAACGACACCTGGGCCCGTGACCACGGCTTCCTCACCCTCATGACCGAGTCTGGCCCCCGCCTCCTCGATTTCCGCTTCAACGGCTGGGGCAACAAATTCCCCTCCGACCTCGACAATGCAATCAATAGTCAATTGTCAAATTGTAAATCGTCCAATTGTAAAATCAACGGTACTTACGAATCGCATTTGGACTTCGTCTTCGAGGGCGGCAGCATCGAGAGCGACGGCCGCGGCACCCTCATGACCACCAGCGCCTGCCTTCTCTCGCCCAACCGCAACCCCGACCTCAACCGCTTGCAGATCGAGGAGCGTCTGCTGCGCTATTTCCATGCCGAGCGCGTCCTGTGGCTCGACCACGGCTACCTTGCCGGCGACGACACCGACAGCCACATCGACACCCTCGCCCGCTTCTGCCCCGGCGGCACCATCGCCTACGTCCAGTGCACCGACCCCTCCGACGAACACTATGAGTCCCTCCACTCGATGGAAGAACAGCTGAAGGCTTGGTCTCTCAACCCTCCGCTCGGCCCAACGGGACGCTCCACACTTGGAGAACCCTCAACCATAAACCCTCAACCGTCCCCCACTGGGGGACCACAGGGGGCCTTCCAATTACTCCCCCTCCCTCTTCCATCCCCCATCTACGACCCCGACGATGGCCATCGTCTGCCCGCCACCTACGCCAACTTCCTTATCATCAACGGCGCTGTCCTGATGCCCACCTACGGCCAGCCTGAGAACGACGACCTCGCCCGCCGCCAGCTCCAGAAGGCCTTCCCCAAGTACGACATCGTCCCCATCGACTGCCGTGTCCTCATCCGTCAGCACGGCTCCCTCCACTGCTCCACCATGCAGTTCCCCGTCGGCGTCCTCGCGTGATGAATCTTGACCTTCGTGAAAAAAATAAAAAAAGTTGGGGGATTTGCGGGGAAAGAAGATGGAGGTTTGCGAAAAAATGCGTACCTTTGCGCCGACTTTAGAAAGAGCGTATCGTGGATATTGATCTTCTGTCCTTGGCCATAGGCCTGCTGCTGCTCTGCATCCCCCTGTTTTTCTTGAGGGTGTTGCGCACGGGTCTCGTTCGCGCCACGCTCGTAGCTGCAGGTCGCATGATTCTTCAGCTGTTCCTCATCAGCATCTATCTCCGCTATCTCTTTGAATGGGACAACCCGTGGCTCAACACGCTGTGGGTGGTCATCATGGCGATGGTAGCCACGCACGCCCTGGGGCAGCGCACACGCCTGCAGTGGCGCGTGCTGGCGGTGCCGGCTTTCGTGGGCTTCATCGTGGCGGCAGCGGCGGTTGGCTTCTACTTCCTGCTGTTCGTGCTGCACCTGGACAACCCCTTCGGCGCCCGCTACTTCATCCCCATCATGGGCATCCTGATGGGGAATATGCTGGGGGTGAACGTGCTGACGCTGTCCACGTTCTATAGTGGTATCGCGCGCGAGCACGCTACCTATTATTATTTATTGGGCAACGGCGCCACGCGTTTCGAGGCTTGGTTGCCGTTCATGCGCGAGGCGGTCATCAAGAGCTTTACGCCCTGCATAGCGAATATGGCCGTGATGGGTATCGTGGCGCTGCCGGGCACGATGATAGGCCAGATCCTGGGCGGCTCGGCTCCCGACGTGGCTGTTAAGTACCAGATGATGATTGTCATCATCACGATGACGGCTTCTATGCTTTCACTGATTCTCACGCTGTTCCTCTCCACCCGTCAGGCGTTCGACGCTTTCGGGCGACTGGGGCAGGTGATGCGATAAAATACACTCTAACACAAAATACAAGGATCTATGAAAAAGAACATGAAGAAAGTGCTGGTGCTGGGCAGCGGTGCTTTGAAAATCGGACAGGCTGGCGAGTTTGACTACTCTGGCTCGCAGGCGTTGAAGGCGCTGCGCGAAGAGGGCATCTCCAGCGTGCTCGTGAACCCTAACATCGCTACCATCCAGACGTCCGAGGGCATCGCTGACAAGGTGTATTTCCAGCCGGTGACCCCATACTTCGTCACGGAAATCATCAAGAAGGAACGCCCCGACGGCATCCTCCTGGCTTTCGGCGGTCAGACGGCACTGAACTGCGGCACAGAGCTCTACCTTAACGGCACGCTGAAGCAGTACGGCGTAGAGGTGCTGGGCACGAGTGTCGAGGCCATCATGAACACCGAGGACCGCGACCTCTTCGTGAAGAAGCTGGCTGAGGTGGATCTGAAGGTGCCTGTGAGCCACGCTGTGGAGAACATGGACGACGCCCTCAAGGCAGCCCGCGAGATCGGTTTCCCCATCATGATCCGTTCGGCCTACGCCCTTGGCGGCCTCGGCAGCGGCATCTGCCCCAACGAGGAGAAGTTCGTGGAGCTGGCCGAGAGCGCCTTCACCTTCGCACCCCAGATCCTTGTGGAAGAGAGCCTGAAGGGCTGGAAGGAGATTGAGTTCGAGTGCATCCGCGATGCCAACGACCGCTGCTTCACGGTGGCCTCGATGGAGAACTTCGACCCCCTGGGCATCCACACGGGCGAGAGCATCGTGGTGGCGCCCACCTGTTCGCTCACCGAGGAGCAGGTGAAGATGCTGCAGGACATCACCATCCGCTGTGTGAAGCACCTGGGCATCGTGGGCGAGTGCAACATCCAATTCGCCTTCAACGCCGTCACCAACGACTACCGCATCATTGAGATCAACGCTCGCCTGTCGCGCTCCAGCGCCCTGGCCTCCAAGGCTACGGGTTACCCCTTGGCCTTCGTGGCTGCCAAGATTGCGCTGGGCTACACGCTCGACCAGATTGGCGAGATGGGTACCACGAACTCGGCTTACGTGGCTCCCTCGCTCGACTACATGATCTGCAAGATTCCTCGCTGGGACCTCACCAAGTTCACGGGTGTCAGCCGCCAGATCGGCTCCTCGATGAAGTCCGTGGGCGAGATCATGAGCATCGGCCGCAGCTTCGAGGAGATGCTGCAGAAGGGTCTGCGCATGATAGGGCAGGGGATGCACGGCTTCGTGGGCAACGACCACGTGCGCTTCGACGACCTCGACGACGCCCTGGAGAACCCCACCGACCTGCGTGTCTTCGCCATCGCAGAGGCACTGGAGAAGGGCTACACCGTGGAGCGCATCGAGGAGCTCACGAAGATTGATCCCTGGTTCATCTCGCGCATGAAGCGCATCGTGGATCTCAAGCACCAGCTGGAGAGCTACGACAAGCTGGAGGCCATCCCCGATGACTTCCTGCTGGAAGTGAAGCAGGCTGGCTTCAGCGACTTCCAGATCGCACGCTTCGTGCTCAAGCCCCAGAGCGGCAACCTGGAGAAGGAGAACCTGGAGGTGCGTCGCCATCGCAAGCAGCATGGCATCCTGCCCAGCGTGAAGCGCATCCCCACCGTGGCCAGCGAGCACCCCGAGCTGACCAATTACCTCTACTTCACCTACACCCACGTGCCCGCTTTCGGCAACCCCGCAGGCGAGAAATATACGGCTGCTCACGACATCAACTACTTCAATAACGAGAAGTCCGTAGTCGTCTTAGGCTCAGGTGCTTATCGCATCGGTTCCAGTGTGGAGTTCGACTGGTGCTCCGTCAACGCCATCAACACGGCGCGCAAGCTGGGCTACAAGAGCATCATGATCAACTACAACCCCGAGACGGTCTCCACGGACTACGATATGTGCGACCGTCTGTACTTCGACGAGCTGACCCTGGAGCGCGTGCTCGACGTCCTCGACCTGGAGCAGCCGCGTGGCGTGATTGTTAGCGTGGGTGGTCAGATTCCCAATAACCTGGCCATGAAGCTCTATCGCCAGGGCGTGCCCGTGCTGGGTACTTCGCCCGTGGATATCGACCGTGCCGAGAACCGCGACAAGTTCTCCGCTATGCTCGATAAGCTCGGCATCGACCAGCCTGCATGGCGTGCGCTGACCTCCTTCGAGGACATCAAGGAGTTCGTGGCCGAGGTGGATTACCCCGTCCTCGTGCGTCCCAGCTATGTCCTCTCTGGCGCTGCCATGAACGTCTGCTACGACGAGGAGGAGCTGCACCGCTTCCTCAACATGGCCACGGAGGTCTCGAAGGAGTTCCCCGTGGTGGTGTCCAAGTTCATGACCGAGACCAAGGAG
>CAMVUB010000024.1 GCA_947170495.1 uncultured Prevotellaceae bacterium | reverse complement strand
TCCTCTAAAGTATCCAGCCTCTCATAGGTCTCAAAGATTTCCGCGCTTTCCGTCCTTTCCGCATTTTCCGCGTTTTCGAAGAACAGCACCACACGCGCTGCACGCAGCTCGGGGAAATACTCCTTGAGAAGGCGCTGCCAGAGGCGGCCGCCCTGCAGGCGCTGGAGGGAGCGCTTCAGCAACGTGTATTCATAACGCGGCAGGTGCTTGTCGCAGATGCTTTGCACGACGTCAAGGTCCTTGTCACCGGCGCGGCGCATCATCGCCAGCAGCAGACGATAGTCCTCGGTGACAGACTCGGAAGTGAAGCTGCGCTCATCCACAGGTACGCTCAAACGCGCGCGTAAAAAAGAAGCAAGCGCTTCCACACGACGACGGCCCAGCATACGGTTGTTGGGCACAGGACCTTCAGGCGACGCAGCACCACGCACCACCATCAGGCGCAGCTTCAGGCTGTCCTGGTTGATGCGCGGCAGGATCACCGTCTCCAGCTCGCGCAATAGTGAGTCGTTGGAGTAGGCATCGAAGCGATTCACCCGGAATACAATCTTTCCAGCCTCGTCGAGCAACGTCTCATCGCTCAATCGGACAAGACTGGGATCCGTTTGGCTATCTACGAACCGAATAAAGGGATACTTGGCATAGAATGCAGAATCGGGGCTCAACGACCGAGCCGTTTGAGGCATCGCATGTAATGAACATACACTCGCGCCCGCGACAAAAAGCAAAAGCGTGAGTTTCAACCTCTTAAGAAAAGATGTCATTTGACGTCTCATCATTCCGTGATTCTTGTCTTCTATTTTTATGCAAAGTTACGGCAAATTCAGGTCACCTGCAACTATTCGCGACGATTTAACAAAGGAAGTTCCTGAATTTAAGTTTTTTTTAACTTGGGGGGTAAGCTAAGCAACTTACACCGCTCAACAAAAGCGCGCTATACATTATTATATAGTACCACGAAAGGCACACCAAAGAAAATCGAGCCTTTGAGTGTAAAACAACACTAGTTTATATAGTACGATGTTTACATTATTTTACAGATTTCTTCAGATTGTTTGTCACTGTTAACAATATTAAGGCGTACAACCATTTTAACGAGACCACGCGAGGACGCCCATTCTAAGCAGTGTCAAAAGAATTTAAGAAATGGCCTTTTACATGCACTTGACATATATCAATTCTTAAGTTCCGTTAAACTGAAGGGTGTAATTGTTACAATCTATAAACAATGTGAAAAGAATCATCTTTTGACGTCAAACACATCGTGCTTCTCGACAAAAAGCCTTAACTTTGCAAGCGATAAATAATTCAACATCCATTCCAACGGGAAACATGAAACACATTCTAATCATCCTTATCGCCCTCGCATGCCTGACAAGTGGCATCGTGAAAGCCCAGCAACCGACCCCTAAACGTGAGTTCCGCGGCGCTTGGATACAGGCTGTCAACGGACAGTGGCAAGGCGTGGGACGCACCGCCATGCAGGCGGAACTGACACGCGAGCTGGACATCCTGCAGGCCGATGGCATCAACGCCATCCTCTTCCAATGTCGCGTAGAGGGCGACGCGCTATATGCCAGCACGCTGGAGCCGTGGAGTCGTTACCTGACAGGTCAGCAAGGCACCCCACCCTCCCCCTACTGGGACCCGTTGCAGTGGATGGTAGATGAATGTCATGCCCGCGGCATGGAACTGCACGCCTGGATCAACCCCTATCGTGCGAAGACGAAGGGCACGACAGCCTTGGCGACAACGCATTACGCCGTGAAGTTTCCCGAACGTTGCTTCAAGTATGAGGACCTCCTCATCTTCGACCCTGGACTTCCAGAAAATCGCCATTTCATCGTAGAAATTGCCAAGGACATCATCAGCCGTTATGACGTCGATGGCCTGCATATCGATGACTATTTCTACCCCTATCCCGTGGCCGGCGTAGCCATCCCCGACGATGCCAGCTATGCGCAGTACGGGCAGGGTCGCAACCGCGGCGACTGGCGTCGCGAGAACGTGAACACCTTCATCCGCGAACTGAGCGAGGCGGTGCACGCCGTGAAGCCGTGGGTGAAGTTCGGCGTCTCGCCCTTCGGCATCTACCGCAACCAGCGCTCATGGGCTGAAGGCTCTGCCACGAACGGGCTCCAGAACTACGACGACCTGTACGCCGACGTGCTGAAATGGGTCGATGAGGGCTGGGTCGATTACAATATCCCGCAAATCTACTGGGAGATTGGCAACAAAGCCGCCGACTACGACACGCTCATCCGCTGGTGGAGTGCTCACGCACATGCGCGACCTTTATATATAGGACAGGATGTGGAGCGGACGGTGAAGTACTCCGACCTCCAGTACCCCGCACAGAACCAGATGGCTGCGAAATATGCGCTGCAGCGCGGCCTGCCCGGTGTCCACGGCTCCTGCCAGTGGTATGCCCGCGCCGTGGCGGACGACAAGGGCGGCTACGGCACCGCGCTGCGCACGACGTACCACCGCACGCCGGCCCTGCAACCCGAGATGCCGTGGCTCGACAAGAAAGCGCCCAGGAAACCACGTAAGGTGACACCCGTATGGACGGAGGACGGCTACATGCTGTTCTGGACGGCACCCAAGGCCAAGACACCCATGGACGAGGCTCGTATGTATGCGGTTTATGTCTTCCCGAAAGGCATGAAGGCGGACCTCAACAACGCCCTGCAGCTCATCGCCATCACACCCAACACCTTCCTGAAGCTGCCTTACAACGACGGCAAACAGAAGTGGACGTATGTCGTCACCGCCCTCGACCGCCTGCAGAACGAGAGCAAAGGGGCGAAGAAGACAGTGAAGCTGTAGTGGTTTAAAGATTAAGGATTAAGGATTAAAGATTAAAGATTAAAGTTGGAGGAGAGTATTCATATCCATAAGGCGCGGGTCAATAATCTGAAGGACATCAGTGTTGACATTCCTCGGAACAAGCTGGTGGTGATTACTGGCTTGAGTGGCTCGGGTAAGAGCTCGCTGGCCTTCGACACGTTGTATGCCGAAGGGCAGCGGAGGTATGTGGAAAGTCTCAATGCCTACGCCCGTCAGTTCCTGGGGCGTATGGCGAAGCCGGAATGCGACTATATCAGCGGCATCCCGCCCGCCATCGCCATCGAGCAGAAGGTCATCTCGCGTAATCCGCGCTCCACCGTGGGCACCAGCACCGAGATCTACGAATACCTGCGCCTCCTCTACGCCCGCATCGGCCGCACCTACAGCCCTATCAGCGGTCAGGAGGTGAAGAAGCACAGTACGGAGGACGTGGTGCAATGTATGCTTTCCTACTCCCCCGGCACCCGTTTCCTGGTCCTCTGCCCTATCCGCATCACCGAGGGTCGCACGCTGGAAGAACAGCTGAAGGCCTACTTGCAGGAGGGCTATACGAGGGTAGGACTCACCCCCGACCCCTCTCTTGTAGAGAGGGGCGTAAATACCGAAGGCATTTGGAGGATAGAGGATTTGCTCGATGAAATGGGGAAAAATCCTGAGCTTGGAGAAATAATAGGAAGAAACCTCTTTCTTCTCATCGACCGGCTATCGGTGAGCGATGAGAAGGAGACGATCTCGCGCCTGGTGGATTCTGCGGAGACGGCGTTCTATGAGGGTGGCGGGGAGATGCGGCTGCGGTTCCTGCCTGCCGGCATCGAACACACGTTCTCCACACGCTTCGAGGCCGACGGCATCACCTTCGAGGAGCCGTCGGACCAGCTCTTCGCCTTCAACTCGCCCATGGGTGCCTGCCCGACGTGTGAGGGCTGGGGTAATGTGCAGGGCATCGACCCGCACCTGGTCATCCCCGACAGCAGCAAGAGCGTCTATGAGGGCTGCGTGCAATGCTGGCGCGGTGAGAAACTCAACGAATGGAAGACGGAGTTCATCCGTCAGGCCGAACGGCTGAAGTTCCCCATCTTCAAGCCTTACTACGAGCTGACGCAGGAGGAGAAGAACCTGCTATGGCACGGCCGCTATCCCGAACTGTCGCTCGACGGTCGCTGGGAACATGGCGACGTCTGCATCGACCTCTTCTTCGACTACCTGCGCGAGGCGCGCTATAAGATACAGAACCGCGTGATGCTGGCGCGCTATACGGGCAAGACGGAATGTCCGGACTGCCACGGCACACGCCTGCGCAAGGAAGCCACCTACGTGAAGGTGGCGGGCAAGGCCATCACAGAGCTGGTGGACCTGCCGATCACAGAGCTAATGAAGCAAATTAAGGCGATTCCATCGGCATTATCCGAGCATGACTATCATGTTGCCAAACGATTGTTGGTGGAGATCGAGACTCGCCTGCAGTTCCTGTTAGACGTGGGACTCGGCTACCTGACATTAGGGCGGCGCTCGAACAGCCTCAGCGGCGGCGAGAGCCAGCGCATCAACCTGGCGACGTCACTCGGCAGCTCCCTCGTGGGCTCACTGTATATCCTGGACGAGCCCAGCATCGGCCTGCACAGCCGCGACACGGCACGCCTCATCAAGGTGCTGCGACAGCTGGTGGATCTGGGGAATACGGTGGTGGTCGTGGAACACGACGAGGAGATCATCCGCGCCGCTGACTACATCATCGACATTGGTCCGGAGGCCGGACGGTTGGGAGGTGAAGTGGTATGGAGCGGCTGTTATTCGCCTAGGTTACAGGCGAATAACAGCCATACGCTGGCCTTCCTCAACGGCGAGGATCGACTGGAGGTTCCCGCCTCACGGCGCCCATGGAATAGGTATATCGAAGTCAAGGGCGCGCGGGCGAATAACCTGCGGGGCATCGATGTGAAGTTCCCGCTGAATGTGATGACCTGCGTGACGGGCGTCAGCGGCTCGGGAAAGAGCACGCTGGTGCGCGACATCTTCTACCGCGCCATGAAACGACAGCTCGACGAGGTCACCGACCGCCCGGGTGAGTTCACGGGCCTGGAGGGCGACGTCAACGCCATCAAGGTGGTGGAGTTCGTGGATCAGAACCCCATCGGCAAGAGTTCCCGCTCCAATCCCGTCATCTACGTGAAGGCCTACGATGAGATCCGCAAGCTCTTCGCCGAGCAGCCACTGGCGAAGCAGATGGGTTTCACAGCCTCGCATTTCTCGTTCAACACCGAAGGCGGGCGCTGCGAGGAGTGCAAGGGTGAGGGTACGGTGACCATCGAGATGCAGTTCATGGCGGACCTGGTGCTGGAATGCGAGAGCTGCCACGGCCAGCGCTTCAAGAGCGATATCCTCGACGTGCGTTTCCATGACCAGAACATCAACGATGTGCTGAATATGACCGTCAACCAGGCGATGGAGTTCTTCGCGGAGCACGGCGAGAAGAAGATCGTGAAGCGGCTGCGCCCCCTGCAGGACGTGGGCCTCGGCTATATCAAGCTCGGACAGTCCTCCTCTACCCTCTCCGGCGGTGAGAACCAGCGCGTGAAGCTGGCGTATTACATAGGTATGGAGAAGCAGGAACCCACGCTCTTCATCTTCGACGAGCCCACGACAGGTCTGCACTTCCACGATATCCGTCGCCTGCTGGCGAGCTTCAATGCCCTCATCGAGCGTGGCCACACCATCCTCATCATCGAACACAACCTCGATGTCATCAAGATGGCCGACTATATCATCGACCTAGGTCCCGAGGGCGGCGCCGAAGGCGGCAACCTCGTCGTCTGCGGCACTCCCGAGCAGGTCATGGCCTGCGACACCAGCTACACGGGGCAGGCACTAAAGAAAGCAGCCCGCTAAATTAGCGGGCTGCTTTCTTTTAGCGGTTGGCGTACATGTTTTCGTAGTATTTCTGGTAGTCACCGCTGGTGACATTGTCCATCCACGCCTCGTTGTCGAGGTACCAGCGGACGGTGCGCTCGATGCCCTCCTCGAACTGAAGCGAGGGCTCCCAGCCCAGCTCGCGCTGTAGCTTGCGCGAGTCGATGGCATAGCGCAGGTCGTGGCCGGCACGGTCGGTGACATAGGTGATGAGGTCCATGTCTGGATAGGTTTCAATGGTTTCACCGGTTTCAGAGGTTTCAAGTTTCACACGTCCCAACAATCTATCGACCGTCTGTATGACCACCTTGATGATGTCGATGTTCTTCCACTCGTTGAAACCGCCGATATTATAGGTCTCAGCAATCTTACCGTTGTGGAAGATGAGATCGATGGCACGGGCGTGGTCCTCGACATAGAGCCAGTCGCGCACGTTCTCGCCCTTGCCATAGACGGGCAACGGCTTGCGGTGGCGGATATTGTTGATGAACAGCGGTATCAGCTTCTCAGGGAACTGATAGGGGCCGTAGTTGTTGGAGCAGTTCGTGACGATGGTCGGAAGACCGTAGGTGTCGTGGAAGGCCCGCACGAAATGGTCGCTCGAAGCCTTGGAGGCACTGTAGGGGCTATGGGGTTGGTACTTCAGGTCCTCGGTGAAGAACTTCTCGCCGTAAGCGGGGTGAGCGGCGGACGTACCGCCGCCAACGGTGTGGGACGCGGTGGAAGCCTTGGTGGAGAAGGGGGCGGGGATGCCCTCGGGGTGCGTCATCTCCAGGGCACCATAGACCTCGTCAGTGGAGATATGATAGAAGCGCTTGCCCTCGTACTTCTCGGGCAGCGACTCCCAGTAGAGCTTGGCGGCCTGCAGCAGGGAGAGCGTGCCCATCACATTGGTCTGCGCGAAGGTGAAGGGGTCTTTGATGCTGCGATCCACGTGGCTCTCAGCGGCGAGGTGGATGATACCTGTGACCTTCTCGTCCTGCATCAGCTTGTAGAACGCGTCGAAGTCGCAGATGTCCATCTTCACGAACTTGTAGTTCGGTTTGTCCTCGATGTCCTTCAGGTTGGCGAGGTTGCCGGCATAGGTGAGCTTGTCGAGGTTGATGATGCGGTACTCAGGGTATTTGTTCACAAAGAGGCGGACAACATGGCTGCCGATGAAGCCGGCGCCGCCGGTGATGATGAGGGTCTTCATAGGGGTTATGGGTTTGGGGGTTATGGAAAACACGGAAATAAACGGAAATAAACGGAAAAACGCGGAAACTTTATATAAGTGATTCTATGATTTTTTATTGAACATTATCGGGGGAAACGCGAACAATCTGGGAAGAAGCAGAAGTATCTTTTCCGTGTATTTCCGAGATATTTCCGCGTATTTCCGAGTCTAGAACGGACTATCGAAATCTTTGAGGAAGGGTTGTTTGGTGTCTTTGTCGCTGAGGATGGCGTCGGCGAAGGGGATGCGCCAGTCGATGCCGAGGGAGGGGTCGCAGAGCTGGATGCCGCCGTCGGCCTCAGGGTGGTAGAACTCATCGCACTTATACTGGAACACCGCCTCGTCGGAGAGGACGGCGAAGCCGTGGGCAAAGCCCTTGGAGATGAAGAACTGACGGTGGTTGTCCTCGGTGAGCTCCACGGCGACGTGCTGACCGAAGGTCGGCGAGCCCTTGCGGAGATCCACGGCTACATCGAGGACGGCGCCGCGCACACAGCGCACGAGCTTCGACTGGGTGTAGGGCGGGCGCTGGAAGTGGAGGCCACGCATCACACCACGCACGGACATGCTCTCGTTGTCCTGCACGAACTGCACAGGATAGACCTTCTCATCGAACTCGCGCTGCGAGAAGCTCTCGAAGAAATAGCCCCTCGCGTCCTTGAACACACGCGGCTCAATAATGAGCAGGCCTTTGATGGATGTTTCTATTACGTTCATATCCTTAAACGTTAAACATTAAACGTTAAACGAATCATACCCCATCCTCGTCCTCGATGTCCAGTTCCGCGTCGCCGCGTTCATCGCGGGTGATGACGATGCCGCCCTGGGTATCCACCTGCATGAGGAGGGGCTCCATCATATCGCTCTGGGGCAGGCTGACGCTCACGGCGAAGCGGAGGCCGGGGAGTGTCTTGTCGCACATCATCCCATCGAGGATGCCGCGCTGCTGGAAGTCACGGGAGAGATACGACAGGAACGTCTTCTTGGTGAAGCGGCGGTTGAAGACCGTCTGCTCGCCCGAACGAATCGTCAGCGTATAGACATTGTCGGCATAGCGGTTGCCATCCTCGTCGGTGATGACGGGCAGGCTGTCCGAGGCCTCGCGGTGCACGGTGTAGATATAGGTCTTGCCCTCCGTGCGTACGGTGTCCGTGAAGTCATAGACCGTCATGCGCTGAATGCCGTCGCTGGCCACCTCGGTGTCGTAGTCCGTGGTGCCGGTGGTCTGTTCCGTAGCGGTCTTGCTGACACAGGAGAGCAACAGTCCTACAGCGCAGAGCCAAACAAAAGGAGAATTCTTCATATTGTTCCTATTTTAACTTCCTATTAGGATTGAATCAAGGTTTTCGGCCAGTGCCGCCATGGAGGGGAAGAGCCAGGTGGCACCTTCGTTGAGCAGGAGCTGCGGGTCAATGGGCCCTGTGTTCACGGCGATGGTCTTGATACCCGCCGCCACGGCGGCACGCACGCCCAGGGGCGCGTTCTCCACCACGAGGGCTTCGTCGGCGGTGATGCCCGCCTTCTGCAGCGCCATCAGATAGGGCTCGGGGTTGGGTTTGCCATAGCGCACATCGTCGCCCGTGACCATCAGCGCCGGCGTGAAATGGCCGGGGTAATGGCGTTCCAGACGCGTGAGCAGCGACTGCTGGGCGGAGCCCGTCACGAGGACACGCATCAGCCCACGCTCGCGTACCTTATCTAATACGTCTGCCGCCCCGGGCATCTCGGGGGCCTCGCCGCCGCGGGCCGCCATATACTCGTTGAAGACGATGGTCTTCCTGCGGTACAGCTCCTGTGCTTCCTCCTCGGTGGCGTCGCGGCCCCAGTAGCGTTGGGTGAAGATGCTGATGGTGCCGATGCCGGTGCGCCCTTCGTTCTCAAAGGCGTCCTCCTCCTTCATCGGCAGTCCATACTGCGTCATCACCTTCGCCCACGCATACGCATGTCCCGGCATGCTGTCAAACAGCACGCCGTCCATGTCGAAAAAAAATGATTTTATCATTTTTTTGGTTGAAGGTTTAAAGTTTAAAGTTTAATGAAGATACATTATTCTTGGTATGAGCTGTACAGTTTTGACAGCATCCGCTGAATACTTGTAGCACAACCATCCATGTCGTCTAATTCATCTTGGGTTATATACCCTACATCGAACGATAATTCCAACAGGCATAATGTCTCGGATAAAGACCCCGATGCAAATTCTATGAACCGAAGTTTCTCTTTTTTAGAAATTCGTCCGGCACACTCTGCTATATTCGTTGGAACTGAGGAGGCTGCACGTCTTAATTGGTCGCACAGGGCAAATCTCTCTTCCACGGGGAACTTCTTCATAAGATTGTATACAGCTTTATTGTAAGCTCTGGCATGCTGATATACCACAAGCTTTCGATAAGCAAAGTTATCGCTGCTGCTATACATTTTACATTAAACCTTAAACATTAAACTTTAAACTATTTAAGCCGTGCCTGAATCGCCTCGGTCTCCTTCTCATAACCAGGCTTGCCCAACAAGGCGAACATGTTCTTCTTGTAGGCTTCGACGCCGGGCTGGTTGAAGGCGTTGACGCCGAGGAGCTGGCAGTGGATACCGCAGGCACGCTCGAAGAAGTAGATGAGCTGTCCGAGGTGGTAAGCATCCAGACGCTCGATGGCGATACGGATATTGGGCACGCCGCCATCCACGTGAGCCAGCTGTGTACCCAGCTCAGCCATCTTGTTGACCTCATCCACACGCTTGCCGGCGAGGAAGTTCAGGCCGTCGAGGTTCTCGTCGTCGCTGGGGAACAGCAGCTTATGCTCGGGGTTCTCCACGCTGATGACCGTCTCGAAGATGGTGCGCTCGCCCTCCTGGATCCACTGACCCATCGAGTGCAGGTCGGTGGTGAGATCCACGCTGGCGGGGTAGATGCCCTTGCCGTCCTTGCCCTCGCTCTCGCCGAAGAGCTGCTTCCACCATTCAGCGATGTAGTGGAGCTTCGGCTGGTAGTTGGCCAGGATCTCGATCTTCTTGCCCTTCGTGTAGAGCAGGTAGCGCGTAGCCGCATACTGTGCGATGATGTTCTCGGCGAGCGGAGCGGCAGCAGCCTTCTCCATATCCTGTGCACCCTTCACGAGCTGGTCGATGTCGAAGCCGGCCACGGCAATGGGCAGCAGGCCCACGGGTGTCAGCACGCTGAAGCGACCGCCTACGTTGTCGGGAATGACGAAGCTCTTGTAGCCCTCCTTGTCAGCGCACGTGCGGGCAGCGCCGCGCTTGGCGTCGGTGATGGCCACGATGACCTTGCGGGCAGCCTCCTTGCCCATCTGCTCCTCGCACTGCTTCTTCAGCAGACGGAAGGCGAGGGCCGTCTCGGTGGTCGTGCCGCTCTTGGAGATATTGATCACACCGAACTTCTTACCCTTCAGGTAGGTCGTCAGCTCGCTGAGGTAGTCCTCACCGATATTGTTACCGGCGAAGAGGATGGCGGGGCCGTTGCTGCCGACGAGCCACTGGAAGCTGTTGCTGAGGGCTTCGATGACGGCCTTGGCGCCAAGGTAGCTGCCGCCGATGCCGGCGACGACCACAGCCTCGCACTCCTGGCGCAGCGTAGCAGCCACAGTCTTCACCTCAGCGAGGAACTCGGGTGTGATGCCTGTGGGCAGGTGCAGCCATCCCAGGAAATCGTTGCCCGGGCAGGTGCCCTCTTCCAATGCTTTCTGTGCCTCGGCCACGCGGGCCTCCAAGGCGTTCACGTCGGCGCCACTCACCATCGGCGCCACCTTTGTAATGTCTAATTTAATCATTGTTGTGTATGTTTTTGTTAGGAGTTATCATCGGGAGTTATAATGACCTTGCAAAGGTAGCGCTTTTTTGTGAGATAGCGGCAGAAACGGGATAGGATTTGCATGAATGAGGGAATTTTTCATATCGGGTCGGCCTACGGCCTCAAAATTAAAACAAAAATTTCATTATAACGACCACGGATGCGAAGATGGAACATAAATCATGCATAAATCCGGACCTAAATCTTTTTCTCTATTGACACGAATGTCCATAATACATCTTAATATTCTTCAAACATCGAAAGACCCTAAAAGCAAGAATAATTCCAGGTAAGACAAAAACCTTAAAAACCCCGCTTTCAGCGGAAAAAACAACGCATCGCAAAAACGGCGGGGCGGTGATTGGGATTGGCTCACAGCCTTGCTGTGTGCCTTAGGAGATTCTGAGGCAGACCATCTTGAAAGTAAACTTTGATTCTATCGAACCGCGTCACGACTCGGCATAGTTCAAACAAGTTTGACTCTGCTCTTACTGCTCCGCGTTTTCAGAGTGGCAGACCACAGAACCTCCAAGCTCCTAAGGACAAGTCCTTGGAGCGTTATCCCAATCTCCGAGCGCGGGGTATTCCGGGTCTTCCGTGTTTTCCGATGTTTTATATTTAAGTTTAGATTTATGACAGATTTAAGTTCAGTCTTTACTTGCGCCTTTTTCTTGTTTTTGCCGTCAGTCACTGACGGGGTTTTTATTGTTTTTGTTTTCAATCCTCTGATTTAAGTCTATATTTTAGACCAATTTAAGTTCCTTTCTTTATCCATACAATTCCTGATAATTTATGGTTTAATTCATGGTCATTTATGTTCTATAAAAGAGATTTAAGTTCATGTTCATCAACACAAAGTGCATTCTTTTATCGGAAACAAATGTGCATAATGTGCATAATTTGATTCATAAATTCGAATAAATTATTTATGGCTTATTTGTGGCTGAGATTATGGGTATTATGCACATTTATTTCCAATCCACCAATTGAAGTTCCATTTATGCCCGATTTATGTTCAGTCCCAGACAGACAAGAAGACCGCGGTCCTACGGACAGAACAACAGCCCGCTACACATGATGTGCAGCGGGCTGTTTGGTAGTTGCAACTGTAATTGCTATAGAACGTTTGTACTAACTGTAGCGATTACTTTTCCCAGATGTTACCCCAGTCGTTTCCTTTGGTCGCAGCGGGACCATCATAAGTACCTGGCGTGGGTGTCACCGAAGGATTTGTATTACCTTGCTGACCTGTAAAGCTGTACTGGAGTATAGCATCGGTACCTTGAACCTGTACCACAACCATAGAAGGTTTCTGATATGTCTTTTTCATAATGCTACAAATTCTATTATTTAACAAGTACCTTCTTACCGTTCACAATATTGATACCCTTACGGGTCTCGTTCAGCTTGCGGCCTGCGAGGTCGAAGATGTCGCGGACAGACTCGTTGCCTGTGACGTCGATCTTCAGGACACTCGTAGCAGTGCCATCGTCGAATACGAGGGCCTTCACTTCGCCAGAAGGAATCGTGAAGTAAGCACGGAATGCATTCATCGTGGCACCAGAGCCAGCCTTCTGAATCCTAGCCTGTGGCGTAAGGACGAATTTGTTCGTCAGGCCACCAGCGGCGATAGGAGCATACGTACCTGTGAAGGTATTCTCAACGCCCACACTGCCAGCAGCAGCGTCGGAGATAGCCAGGTTCTTCAGCTCCTTAGAAGCGATTGCCTCGGGAACGAACACCAGATAAGGAGTAGCAGCATCCATCGCATCCTGCTTAGCAAACGTGATATTACCATCTGTATAATTATCGAACGCATAAGCGTAAGCACCTGTTCCGAAGAACGCATCGATATCGTCAATTGCGAACGGCAGGCAGACGGTGTTCCAACCTGCGATGAACGCGCGGTTCAGGGTGACATCGAACGTACCAGCAGTGATTGTGCTGTTGTCAGCAGTCTCATCAAGCGTGTAGCGAACCTTCATCGTGTTCACTGCAGTGGCGAAGGCCTCAGTGTCATCGCTGAAGTACACCTTGATCTGAGTTGTCTTGTTCTCAGGAATAGCGTATTCGAATGAGAAGGTCTTCGTTGCGTTCAGGTTGATATCCTGAGCTGCTGAAGCATCACCTTCCTGCACGCCATTGATGAACAGCTTCGCATAGACGCCCGTCTCATTAGCACGCAGGCTGGTGACGGTGGCAGTGATTGTTGCATTCTCGCCCTTATCCGTAGTAGCGGGGAAGCTGGTGGCAGTGACATAGAGGTCGTGCTCGATGCCAGCGACCTTCGTCCAACCGATGATGTTGTCAACTTTTACGTAGCGACCAGTGAACTTCAGGTAGTACTCGCCAGCAGCCAGACCGCTGATGGAGAAGGTTTTATTGGCTTCTGTGAGTTCTGACTTGTAGTCATCAATCTCCGTCCAGTTAACACGGTCTGTAGAATAGCAAACAGTCAATACCGCATTGCTCTTGTTTGTGGAGTTAGAGCCATAGTACTTCGCATCAAAGTTCAGGACATCGCTTGTGCCTTCAACATCTAGTTTCTGAGTAATAAAGTCAACAGGTGATCCACTATAGCTTTTTTGAATATTCTTTTCGTAATAATCAACACTCCAGCCACCATTGTACCAACCAGCAGGCAATAGCCCATCGCTGAAGTCCACATTCAGCGCATTCGGATCCATGGTGGTAGCTGTGTAGTTGATGACGAAGTCGCCAAGGCTAGTCTTAACAGTTACAGCACCACTCTTCTCACCGTAAGGAGCCTCCACAGGCATTGTGATGGTCAGCGTAGCGGACTCGTCAGCCTCCAGTGAGGTCTCATCAACAGCAGCGGTAGCGACACCTGTGACGGTTGTAATCGGAGAAGTGATGGTCAGCGTGCCGCCACCAATATTCTTAATGGTGTAGTTGGCCGTAGCCTCAGCAAAGATAGAGCCGAACTCCTCGGTCACGCCACTGGCCACAACCGTGCTGCTCTTCTTCACCTGAATCATGGGAGCATCGTTGTTCAGCGTGCCACCGTAGATGTTGTCAAGATAGACGTTAGCGCCCAGGAACTCAATCATGGCGACTGCGCTGGCATCAGTATTGCCTACGCTGTACTGCATGGTCTTGTATGCGGAGCTATTGAAGTCTTCTGTCTCAGTAAAGTCGGTATAGTCAGACCAGCTGAGACCACCATTCAAACTATGACGAACCTTCAAAGAAGCTACGCCATAAGACATTTTCTTGGCATCGAACTGAACCTTTTCGTTAGCTGCGATGGTTAGTGTCTGCGATACCAAAGCTGATTCCGTATAGACGTATGCCTGCTGAGAAGAATAGCTCCAGCTACCCTTCTCGACGAAGCTTGAAGGAATGCCGCTTGCAAAATCCACATACCACTTGCTGCCGTCGCGGGTCTGTCCACTCAGGTTGACAACCTGCGAAGCGACATCGTCGCCAGAGATGGTCAGTACGTCAGAGAGTGCAGCCAGACCGTTATTGGCATCGAAGAGCTGAGTCACGGTGATGACCGCCTGCTGACCAGCAGGAACGGTAGCCTTACCAGCGCTGATGGTCGTGGTGCTCTCACCATCGGGTTTCGTGATGGCAACAGCGTAGTTATCACCCGTTGCCAATGCAGCAGTGAGGTTGTTCAGCGTAGCCGTACCCGTGTTGGTAACTGTAATCACATATTCTGCATCCTCGGTCTGCATGCCAAAGTTATAGTCAGCCGTCTTGTCGAGCGTCATGACGGGAACCGTCAGAGCGGTGAAGCCATAGATGCGGTTGATGCCAAGCATTGCGCCAGTGAAGCGAATCTGTACGGTGCTTTCTGCCTCTGCATCTGCAATGTCCGTGATGGTGAATACCTGGTCAGCAACATTACTATAAGTTGATGCTACCAAGTCAACAGGAGCGCTCCAGTTGGCACCACCATCACAAGTATAGCTGTAGCTGAATGACTTGCTGCCATAGCTGCTGCTACCCTTGATTTCCACATACAGCTTTTCTGCGGCGTCAGCCGTAAACGGTGTGGTCTCAATGGCGGTAGAGCTCAGCGATGCCACATTGTCAGTCACATTTACGCCTGTCCAACCGGTGTACTGTGCAGCATCTGTGAAGTCAACCAGGTTCTTGCTGCCATAGACGAAGCCCTTGACAGGAATCTCGAAGTTGCCGCCATCGGTAGTCAGTGTGACAGTGCCGCTCTTAGCGCCAATGGCTGCATTGGTCATCGTGACCGTGAGCACCAGCGGATCAGCACCAGCAGCCACCGTCATCACATCGCCAGCAGTGGCAGCAGTGAAGCCCTCAGGAGCACTAATCTCAGAGATAGTTAATGTACCCGTACCACTATTACTAATCTTATAGGTTGCATTCTGCGCTGCCTGTGCCCAGCCGAAGTCCTTCATTGTGCCAGAAGCTACAGGAGCATCCATAGCGTCGGTAACGGCAATCGTTGGGTCGTTGGCATCATAGGTCAAACCAGCAATTTCGTCAACACGAACATAATATCCACGGAACTTCAGTTTGTTGACGGTATTGGGAATACCTGTAACAGTAATGGTTGCATAAGAACCGTAAGGAATCTGGCTCTTCGAGATGTACTTCTTGGCATCGAAAGCAGTCCAAGTCTCGCCATTGTCGGTAGAACCAAGAATCTCTAAGTAGTTGTCGTCGTAGTTGTCATAGCTAGTAGCAGAGAAGATGAAGAAATCGTCTTCCTCAAATGTCAGCTTCTTGGTAACAAGCTCTGCAGGGGATGAGCTCTGTGCTGTACAATAAGCCTTTCCTTCTGCAAAGCTCCATTTATTACTTGCGATATTCGTCCATCCTTCAGGCAAGCTATTGCTATTGAAATCAACCACTTCAGCACCAGGGAATACGTTAGCATCAGCCACGAAGGTGAAGTCTTCAAAGCCTTCTGCCGAGATGGTGATGTTCTTGCTGGTCTTGATGGCCTTAGCTGAAGCAGCGAGGGTGACGTTAATCGTCTTGCTGCCACCAGCAGCGATGACCAGAGGGCTCAATGCAGAGGGCTCAGATTCGAGGTCTGTAGTGTAGTCTGCATCGGGCATTGTAACGGCTGTCACATTGAGTGGGCCTGTACCATCGTTCTTAATCTTGAACGTCTTAACGGTATTCGCTGTGATTGTGCCAAAACCGAGGTTTGCACCTGTGGTCTGCTCAGCTTCACCGATGAAGAGGGCAAACTCTGGGTCGTTAGCGCCCTTGTCAGTACCCGTCACGTTGATGACGAAGTCGCCCTCGGAGGTCGTAACAGTTACAACAGCCTCCATGGCGGGTTCGCCAGCGCGTCCAGCATCGTAAGAGCGAGTAATCACAAGGTCGAAGGGAGCGGCTGTACTCTCAGTCCAGTTGGTGCTGTAGGCAGCCGCGCCTGTACCTGTGATGGCTACGTTGGTGATGTTAATCGTGCCTGCACCTGCATTTGCGAAGTTGTAGGTAACGCTTGCATTCGCAGTGGTCTCACCAAAGTCGTAGTTGGCAGGAGTATTTACGACGGCAGCGTCCTTGGTCACGGAAAGGATAGGAGCGTAGGTTAAGCCATGAATCTCGTCAACGACGACATAGTAACCGACAAAACGCAGTTTGTTGACTGTTGTAGGAATGTCGCTTAATACCATGGTGCCATAGTCCGGAAAACTCAGGCCATCAGCATTCTGCAGTTTCTTTGAATAAGCGGTCCAAGTAGAGCCGTTATCATTTGAGCCCTGAACAGTGAGATAATCACTCGAGTCACTGTCATAGCGCTTTGCCTTGATAATGATGAAATCGCCAGCTGAGAAAACGAGTTTGGGAGTGGTCAAGTATGCACTTCCGCTCTTGCCTGTGGCCTCGCCATCTGCGAATGTCCAAGAGGCATTTGTCCAATTAGCAGGCAAACCTCCTTCGAAATCCTCCACAGTCATTCCTGCTGGCTTAACAGTACCCGTTACGGTGAACGTAGCATCCTCCATATCGGTGGCACTCACCGTAATCAGAGATGACAGAGCACCAGTGGTGGCTGTGGACATCGTAATCGTCACAGTCTGACTGGCACCTGCAGCCAGAGACGTAGGAGCATTCGTAATCTCAAATGCGTCATTGGCCGAAGAAACGCTGATGCCATTCAGTGTAGCAAGACCAGTGTTTGCAATGGTAAAGGTCTTTGTAGGAGCAGGATCTGCATTCTTCTCATAAAGACCAAAATCAAGCGTAGCAGGCTGAGTCACCACCATCTTGGGCTCAACAGGAAGTTCGCCACCATAAATATTACGCATGTGGATATACCAGCCGTTGAAGCGGATGCGCTTGACACCTTCTACAGGAATTGTAACGCTTCGCTTTGTCCAGTTTCCATAAGTATCGTCTGTAAATGCAGAACCAATAGCAGTCCAACCCGTAGCACCTGTTGCATCAGTGGTGTACTCTACAGTGACGGAGGGAGAATACCAATCTGAACTTGAATATTTAGCCGTTTCAAATGCTATCAATTCACCAATTTCGAAGTTAAGTTTAGGAGAAGTAAAAGCCCACGCATAACTACTGCTACTACCTGACTGGCTAATATAGCCTTCGCTTGCTGCCCAAGCAGAACCATAAGAACCAGTCTGCACAGATGTCCAGCCATCAGGAATCTGACCATCTGAGAAGTCGAGATAAACCTTATTCGGGTCACGAAGGGTTCCGCTGACATTCAAAGTGAATGCGCTCAGACCTGCGCCAGTAGGTGTAACAACGATGGAGCCGCTGGCAGTAGCATCGGGCATTGTAATGGTCAGGGTCTTCTCGCCACCAGCGGGAATAGAGGTAGCATTGCCTTCTACTGCAGCAGTAAAGCCATTGGCACCGCTAACATCCACGGAAATAGGTGTAGCCTCCGTGCCAGGATTGCTCAGTGTAAACACCTTCGTCGTACCAGCTGTAGCAAGGCCAAAACTGTAGGCATAAGGAGAATCCAACTTAGTTGAACCGTCCTTCAGTGCAAAGCCAGGACCAGAAGCTGAAGCTTCTTTCTGCGTATATGTCAAATCATCAATGGCAGCATAATTCAAGGCTATGGCAATTTGACCTTTATAATCGCCTAAACTAGCTGTTTTTGAAGCGAAACTAGGCGTTGAGCTTGTTTTCATGTTTCCAGTGGTATATAACTGGTCACCAAGTGCAGAGCCTGTATATTTATATACAATAACGTAAGCATTTGAATTTTTGTTATAGGCTCTGGCATAAAAGGTTATAGATCCCTCTACAGCTTCTATTATAAGGTAATTTGCATTGTCGGACTTAGAAGACGTCCAAATACCATTACCACTTCGAGCACGGTCACTATTTCGGGTCAAATCACCAACAATACTCCATCCTGCTGGTAAAGAAGCTCCATTGAAATTCTCTGTCAACGTAGCTGCCCACGCCGGACTGGCGCCGCTGAGGAGGGCTACGAGGGCGATGAGTAAGAGTTTACTCTTTCTTCGTAAGTTTGTAAAATGTTTCATTTGTTTATGATTAGTTAATATTTGATTTTCTATGGGAAGTTATTTCACGACTACCTTCTGGCCGTTGTGGATGTAGAGGCCACGAGGGAGTTGAGGGCTGAAGGCTGAGGTTTGATGGCTGACCTGGCGGCCGGAGAGATCGTACCAGGGGGTAGCGACGGGAGCGGGGGCGGCCACGGAGGTGACGGCATCGGGAAGGATGGTGCTGAGGGCGAAGGTGGCGGCGTTGGTGACGTCGCAGTTATCGAGCAGCGTGCCATCGGTGATGGTCTTGCCGAGGAAGGCAACCGCGTGCATATTAGCGAGGTTCCAGCTGGGATCCACGGAGATGGTGTATTCCTTGGTGAAGCTCATGGGGGTGTTCCACGCGACAGCGTCGCCGAAGGTGGCGGTGGCGATGTGGCGCAGGACATAGTCATGGGCGAACGTAGCGACAGAACCGTCGGCAAGGGTCTGGTCGGCCATAACCTGATCCTCGGTGAGATAGAGGGTAACGGCGCCGTCGCCGAAGATGTTCAAGTAGTCACCACCACGTTTGCCGGTGACGGTGATGACGAGCTCGTTCGTGGCCTCGTTGTAGGTCGCGGACTTGATGCTAACGGTGGCGAAGGAGGGTGTGCCGGCATCGATATAATCGAGGAGACCGGACATATTGGCCACGGCACTCTCGCCAGTATCGGGTTGCAGCAGCATATTCGCATAGCCGCTGACGACGACACGGTTAAAGGTCATCGCAGGCACATCGAAGAGACCGAAACGCTCGCCGAGGTCAGCGGCCTGCGGGAGAGCAAAGACATCGGACTGGCTGTCGAGGAGGTCGGTGTGGATGAAGACGGGGATGACCGCGGGCTTCGACTTCACGAGGGCGGCCACGGCCTCCTGCACGGCAGGAATGCTGCGGCTCTGCTGACTGACATAGACCTCCATGAGCTGACCCGTACGCGTGAGCGAGTTGGTATAGATCTGGAAGGAGGTGGTCGTCTGGTCGTCGGCCTCGGTGCCCGGGGTGATGGTGGCGTCCTTGACAGAGAGAATTTTGATGGTGAAGGTGTGCTGCCCTGCAGCGAGGCCGAGGTCCTGCAGCGAGAGGGCCTGGTTGACCATGCTGGAACTGGTAATCTCCTCATCGATGACGAGTTGTCCCACGGGAGTCTCATCGACGGTGAGGTCGAGGGTGACGCCCGGGAGGGCTTTCGTGCCGTGGTTCTCTACAAAGAAACGGATGCGCATCTCCGTGGCATCGGACTTATAGTAACGGGCATCCGTAGCGAAGCCCACGACAGCGGGGTCGTAGTCGGGCAGGTTGCCGCCACTGAGCACGAGCTGCACGGCGAGGGTGCCGGAGGAGGAGTAGTCATACCAGCCGAGGCCGTAGGTGTCGTTGGTATAGGCCAGCAGGCCGTAGGTGCGTTCGGTGGTGTTGACCATGATGGGGCGCGATTCCGTGGAGGGATAGTCCACGTAGTAGCCCATATACAGTTCCTCCTCGGTGCCCTTGATGACGTAGGGCGTGGCGAACGTCACCTGGTTCCAGCCCTCTACCACGTTCTCACCGCTGAGGGTGTAGGAAGCCACATCCTGTGCCGGCTTGTTGGGATTGGGGTCGGCAGAGACGAAGGCACGCACGCTGTTGACGGCGGTGGAGCCCAGGGAGATGCGCATGCCCACGATGGCGGAGCCAGCGTACTTCGTGATGAGGTCCTGCCCGATGAGGGAGCAGACGCCCTGGGGCTGGGCATCGATGACCTGCAGGGCATCGTCATCGGTGACGTAGCCCACATTCAATGTGCCCTGCGCCTGCACAGCGACAGCGGCGAGGCTGACGAGAAAGGAAAAGAAAAGTTTCTGAAAAGACATGATAAAACAGGAGGTAAGAGGTTGAGTTTAAGGAGAAAGAAAGACACGTTCCCTGGGTGAGGGGACGGTGTCTTTCTTTACTAAGAGGAGACATCCTTATGGAAAAGGAGGTCTTACTTGATGATTACTTTCTGTCCTTTGCCGCCTTGGCGAATGACATAGACACCGTTCTTGGCAGGCTTCACACGACCCATGTACTTACCCGTGAGCGAGTAGAAGCCATCGGGCTGAGCGGCACGAGCCGTCTCGACGCCCTCGATGCCTGTGCCGATGACGACGTAGGTGTTGGAGAGGGGACTCTCACCTTCCTGATAGACGGCGCTGACGCCATAGACGTTGTTGGTTTCGCCCTGACCGTCCTCATCGGAGAACTCGGTGTCTGTGAGCAGCTCGGTGTTCAACTTCACACCATTCTTATACACGTTGTAGCCGAGGAGGTGTGCGCTGGCGGGCGTGTAGGTGATATCATCGATGAAGAACATGAAGCCCTCGTTGTCGTTGTTGCCGAAGTCATACTCGGTCTCGTCCGTGGGCACAGGCGTCGTGCCGACGGGGTCGCTGACGCGCTGGATGGCGAAGTACTTGGCGCCCTCGGGGAGGTCGAAGGTGAAGTTCCCCTCGGAGAACCACATCGTGGCGACCTTGGTGCCGCCCAGCTGCGTGAAGCTCTCGGGGTTGGCATCGGTGGTGGAATAGAGGACGTTGAAGAGCTCTACATAGTGGCGATAGACACCAAAGTTGTCTTTCACCTGCGATGTCCAGCACTTGGCATAGAAGGAAACGGTCTGTGCCTGGCCGTTGAGCTCGGGCGAGATGAGCCAGTCGTTGCTGATGACATATTCTTTGCCATCTGCATTATTGGCACGCTTGGCACCCACCATCGACATCAGCATCTGCGAACCGGACTGGCAATAGAACGAGCAGGTGTCCTTCTCCCAATAGTAGGGGTCGATGCCGGCCTCACCAGGGTTGAAGACCTGATAGGCGAAGGGTGCGCCGGCATTGGGATAGCTAAGCTGACCATACATCGGCATATTCATGACGGCCGTAGCCTCCTTGCCGCCGAGCTGAAGGGTTGTCCAGCTGCCGATGCCGGAGATGATAAAGGGAGCATAGCCCTCGAAGTCCTCCTTCACGGGAGCACCCAGCTGGGGAGCCTCCCATGCGAGGGCTGTGGCGTCGCCCATCTGCATACCCATCAGGCTCACAGTAGGCAACAGAAGGTTCGAGACGCGCACGCTGGCGGGCTGTGTGCTGTTGTTGAGGGTGTTCTCGTCGGCAGCGTAATCCACTGTGACATAGATGCTCACGGTAGCGCCGTCGCCGGCGGTGGGGGTATAGGCGAGCTCGTAGGCCTGCGTCTCGTCGGCAGCGATGGTCTCGCCGTTCACGCTCTTCACCAGCCTGTCATTCACATAGAGGTTCACGGTGTAGCCGCTGGCCTCGTTGACGCCGATATTCTTAACCTTGGCCACCACGGTGCCAGACTGGTTAGCCTGGAACTGCTCGGGCAGCTCTACGCGCACGCGCAGGTCATTATTATTTTTTACGATGTCGCCTTCAATCCAAAGGCCCACGACCGTCTCCTTATAGGGGAACTTGGACAGGAGCGTTGCCTGACCGGTGTTGATGTCAATCTCATAGAGGCCTGTATCCTTCGTGCTGACGGAGCTGGTGCTCTTCTCCACATCGCTGTTGTAGCTGTTGCCGGCGTGGTAGAGCTTGCCAGTGCGGAAGTCAGCCACCATGGACTGCATCATGGAACGGGGAATGCCGTGACCGATGTCACCAATCTTCGCATATTCACCCGTACGCTTGTCAATGGTGTAGAGCGTAGCAGGGAACGAGGTATCTCCAAGCGAGCGGCCGCCGTAGGCCAGGGCATAGAGGTTGCCGTTGGGGTGAGCGGCCAGCGCACGGAACTCGATGGACAGCGCCGTCTTGCTGATGCGCGTCACGGTCATGGTCTCCAGGTCGAGGCTGCCGAAGAAGTAGTTGCTGAGGGCATCGTCGCCGGAGCCGGAGATGTCGCTGTAGATGCAATAGACCTCGTCCTCGATGGGGTCGTAGGTGAGGTCGGTGAAGTTCAGGCCGCGGCTGGGCGGGAAGATCTGCTCGTCCACCTTCTCCCAAGTGTTGATGTTCCACTTGCGGGCCACCACTTCCATGGTTTCGGAACCATACTCACCGCCGATGTTACCGGGGTCATCAGCATTGTCGGCTTCGCGGCTGAAGAACGTATAGAAATAATCTCCCACACGGATGGCACCCTGGCCGCCGTAGATGGCAGCATTGGTGATGTCGATGTTGGGCGATGAATAGGTCATCATCGAGGTCTCATAGTCGTACGAGCGCTCAATCTCGTAGGTCCATGTCTTCGTCTGATCGGTGAAGTTGTACATACCAATCAGCCATGTCGTCCACTCACGATTGTCGTTGTTCTGATACCAATGGCCATTGATGACATTTCCGTGGAATTGTACATTCTGGGCCTGAACCGGTGCAGTCACTGCACCCAATGCAGCAGCCAACGCTGCGATGAAAAGTTTTTTCATTATCATTGTTGTTTATTTTGTTAGCCTTTTAGTAAAGTCGTAGGCAAAAATCGCGCAAATGTAGCGCTTTATTTCAACATGACAAAAGAAAAGCGCGATTTTATGACAAAATCGCGCTTTTCTTATAGTAAAACTGACAATAAGTAGCATTTATCGCACTATTTTCTTGCCATTAACGATGTAAATGCCATGCTGAAGGGCGTTGGGCGCTACGCGTCGGCCGGAGAGGTCGTAATACTGCGTGCGTGAAGCACTTGCGGGCAGTTCCTGTGCCTGTGGCAGCTCAGCGACGCCCGTGGAGGAACCGAGGCTCTCGCAACGTACCTCGTCGAGGAAGAAACGGCGCAGCGTGCCCGTAGGCGTGAAGCGCACACGCATCTTGCCGTAGCCCGTGATGGTGGTCTTGCACTCGGTCCACTGGTCTGCCTGCAACACGAACTCGGTGTCGGAGATGGTGAAGTCGGAGATATCGTCGTCCTCGCTATAGAGCGACAGCGTCAGCGTGTTGCCCTCGCCTGTCCAGGGGGCTGCGAGGAACGTGAAGGAGGTGCTGCCGTTGATGGCAAACAGAGGGGTCATCGCGGGCGAGGCGGTACGGCTAGAGCCGAACTTGGCACAGGCATTCGCCCCACCCTTCTCATTCGCGGCCCACCAGCCGGCGTTATCAGCGACGAAGGCATCGCTGCCGATGGTGGCGGTGCCGCCCCACTTGCCGTCGTTGCCGCCCATGCCGGCGCAGCTGTTGAAGGACTCGTAGAAATAGACATAACCCGCCTGATCGTCGCCCGACTCCTCATCGACGCGGAAGTCGAAATCGATGGTGCCGTCGGCATTCTGCTTGATATTTGTGATGGCGGCATTGAGGAGCTTGCGGCCGTCGCTGTTCTTATTATATAGGGTCGCGCGCGGGTTGGAGGTGTTGGTGAGGCTGTCGAGCTTGCCAAAGGGATAGCAGTCGCCCATGACATCGGCGTAGTCATACCACTGGAAGCCGTAGTCGGGATCCACCTTATACGTCTGGTAGCTGTTGTCGGCAGCCACGACATGAAGGCGCTGATGGTCGTTGCCCACGGTTTCGTTGGCGGGCCATGTCAGGTCGGAGCAGTTGACAACATTGTGGCTCCACACCTCGGCATCGTAATCCACATGCGTGATGAGCAAGCCCAGCAGCGAGTGCTCCTCCACGCCGTCGAGACAGCGGTCCCAGCCCACCATCTGGCGGTTTTCGAGTAGGTAGTACTCATTGCGGTTGGCTTTGTTATAGATAATGTAGGCCTCACCGCCCTGCGAGAGCGGTTTCATGCCGCGGATCTGCGTGTCCTCGGTCAGCTCGATGGGTTGCAGCCAGCCGCAGTACATACGTTCGTAGGCAGTATAGCCAGCCGGGGTGTAGCCCGCCACATTGAAGCCGTTCCATTCGCCCTGGTCCATAATGCTCCAGGTGTTCATGCCATAGTTCGCCCCACTGACGTCATAGACGTCGGGCAGGCCGAGGCAGTGACTGAACTCATGGCAGAAGGTGCCGATGCCAGCGAGGACGAAGGCGGTGCCGGACTCCGTATATAAGGGAGAGAGCTCCGAGGTGCAGGCGTAGTCGTCGATGGTAACGCCATTGGCTTTGAGGTTTGTGATGCCGCTCAGCGAGAGGGAGTATTTATGGGGCCAGATGGTGTTTTCATCGCCGCCGGCACTCTCGTTTTGGCCGGCATAGAGGATAAAGACCTGATCCACCTTGCCGTCGCCATCGTTGTCGTAGTTCGAGAAGTCTATCTCGGGATAATTGCTCTTTACGAGGTTCACGGCATCCACGACCATCTGCTCGGGATCCATGTCCTGCGCCTGAATGCCGCCGTAGTTCTCGCCATAGTAGCTGTAAGCATGGGGCAGGTTCACAGGCCCCACGACATCGAAGGACATGGTGAACGCGCCGCCGCTCTGCGCAAGGAAGTAGTCACGGGCGGAGCCGTCGGTCATGCCCAGCGACAGGTCTGCGAAGCCCTCCTCGTTGAGCATACGGTTGAAAACCTCGCGCGTATTTTCCTCCTGGAACTGGCAGTCGCTGAAGTTGGCAAGAATAACCAGCTCCTTGTGCTGCCCCTCGAAGGGCGCGTGCTCTTCGCCGATGTGTATGCGGCGGGGGGCCTTGCGGCGCGCCGCCTTGCGCGCGGTGGTCAGCTGCGAAGGGGTGACGACCTGATAATAAGGTGCATCGGACATCTGCGCGTAGCGCACGCCGTTGGCATCCTGATAGAAATGACAGAAGGCATCGCCGCGCAGCTCTGCACGCACCTCTGTGCCATCCGCGAGTTTCAACATTTTCCATTGTCCCCGCCGCGCCGGCACCGCCCACAGTCCAGTCGCCATCACCACGAACGACAATGCAAGAAGGAATTTTCTAATTAATTTCATTTTTCACTTTTTGTTTAAGTCATTTTCTTTCGTGTCACCCCGATGAGGAGAACACAGTTAATTATGTTTTAAACTCAGATTACCTCAGTAACTTGCTGCCATCCTGACGGATGAGAACGCCCCGTACCATTTGCCGGCATTCGTGATGGTGTAAACGGTTTGGAGGTCAGGGGTACACCGCTCCCAGACCTCCGGGGTAAAATCCGAGAAATACTTATCGTATAGTTCCTTGGCTATAGCAATCTCATCTCCCTCAGCCTCAGCTGTGAAGGAGCCATAGGCATAGGGAGCACCCTCGGGCAGATAGTTGGTGATGGCTGCGGATGTGCCGTTGGCAAACGGCCATTCGAAATTCTGGAACCAACTCTGCGCGTTGTAGTTATTAGCAAAGAAGGCTTTCCAACGGGGATAGTAATAGGAGGAGAGCAGGCCCTGCCACTCGCGGTTGGCGTAGTCGTGGAGGCCACCTTGCTCGCATTGGGCGCGGTCGCCCCAGGTGGTGAGAAGCATACGGGCGTTCTTCTCGTAGAGGTCCTTCTCGGTGGACAAAGCGCCGAGAGCGCGGGCAGAGGAGAGCCAGCGGCCGAGGCGCAGCTCGGAGCGAGTGCCAAGGAGGCGGTCTTGATCCATGAGAAGCGCCAAGAAACGATTAGCAAGATTTTCGCGCACGGTACCACTGGATGCTTTCATCTCATCCAACAGTTCTTTGCCATAGTCGGCAAGGGTCTGACGGGCGATATCGACGAGGTCGTAGCGGTAGTTCTCATTGTCGGCCAGGGCATCACTGACGGACAGCATCTCATAGAACGCTGTGCGCAGGTCGGCAAAGTCCCAGTACCAAGTGGAGGCCGCCCAGCTGCTGACCCTGCCGGCCGTGAGCGACGGTCGCATAAGGAAGACACTCTCCGTGGTGCCTTGCTGGCCGTTGTTGGGGCATTGATAGATGCCGGCCGCGAGGCGCTGCCAAGCAGACAGCAAAGTCTTGAAACTTGAATCCTGAAACTTGAAACTTCCAAACCCATATCTCATCTTCACATAGTCTTCAATCCACGTGCTGCGGGTGTAGTCGGTGTTGGTCCAGGGAAGGGCATAGAGCAGGTCGTAGAGCATGGCGTTGTTCTCAATGCCCTCGGGGAGGGCGCCAATACCCACGAGTTTGTTGGTGCTCTTGTTGTTACGCGCGGCGTAGAAGCAGTTGATAAGACGGTCCAAGCGACCGAAAAGCCCTACATTGCCACCGAAGTTGGACACCTGTCCCCACACCCAGTCGTGGGCAGACCCCTCTAAATCTCCCCGTGAGGGGAGACTTTCAGGCTCAACTGCTGCACTCTCCCCTCCTTTATGGGAGGGGTCGGGGGTGGGTCTGCTCGTGTGATGGCCGCTACACGCCGTGTCGGCGTATTGGTCGCCGTGGAGATCGAGGATGATGAGCTTGCCACGCGGGATGGTATGCGTGACGATGGTGGTGGGATTGTCCTGCCAGTGCTGCGCCACCCACACGGCATTGGCATCGTAGGTGGTCAGCGCCTCCCACATCGCATTCACCGATGCCGAAGCGCTCGTAACGCCGCTGGGCACACCGCCTTCATGGAAGGGGTCGATGGCATAGAAATGGGTGGAACAGACATCACCAAAGAGTCGATCAATGGCAGCGTAGTAGTTGGCCGCGAACTCCTTCAAGCGTTCGGTATTGTTGACGAAGTAAGGACGCACGAACGAGCACCAGTTGCCGCCGTTGACGATATCTGACGACTTCCATCCTGCAATCTTAGAAGCCTCAGCCTGCGTCAGGAAATCCTTGGGAATCATACCAACGTAGCCCGGAATGACGGGCTGCATACCGAAGTCTTTCATGCGCTGGAAGATCTTGCGGGCCAGTGTCTGCTGCTGCGTGTACCAGCTCTCGGGCTGCGGACCGCCCCAGGCCGTAAGGTTGTTCATGAAGAACCAACCGTAGTAGGCGCTGCCGCAGACGAAGGTGTTGACCTCGTCGAGGGTGTATCCATAGGTGTTCATCAGCACCTCTTTCCACACACACTCCATGCCGGTGATGGCCAGCGGCATATTGATGCCGCGGAGTGCCATCCAGTCGAGTTCCTGCTGCCAGCGCTCCCAATCCCAGAAGGACATGGAGTAGCTGTAGGTACAGAAGTTGAGGTAGTAACGCCAATCGACGCTGGCAGTGTGCGTCTCGGCGGCGCAGGCGGGCAACGTGGCGGGCAGCGTACCTGTGGGCGAGTTCCATGAAATATCCACACCGGCATAGTGCTGCAAATACCAATTGATACCTGTGGCTACGGCAATATAATCTGAGCCGCTGACGGAAATAGTGCTGCCGTCGCAGGAAAGCGTGAACTGTTGCGTAGCGCCGCCCGTCACTTTCCACGCGAACTTCCTGGCATCGCCGTTGTTGGGCAGCACGCGACCCAACATCTCGCTGATGGGGTCGGCAGAAATACAAGTTAAAATTGAAAAATGAAAAATGAAAAATAAAATAATCCTGCGCCAAGTAACACCTCCTTGACGATATAACTGTTTAAAAGAGAAACTCTTATTTTTCACTTTTCATCCTTTCACTTTTCATTCCTATCGTCCCCCTTGGGGGACCATAGGGGGCCTACCTAAAGCTATCCGTGAGGAGCTTGATCTCGATGGTGGGGGCAATACGCTCATAGAGAATGTTATACACCGCATCGAGGATGGGCATATTCACGTGCAGATGGCGGTTGATATCCTTCATACACTTGGCACCGAAGTAGCCTTCGGCAATCATCTCCATCTCTATCTGCGCACTCTTGACACTGTACCCCTGCCCTATCATCTGGCCGAAGACACGGTTGCGCGAGAACTGGCTGTAGCCCGTCACGATGAGGTCGCCCATATAACAGCTCTCGAAGATGCTGCGCTGGATGGGGTGCACGGTGGCGAGGAAGCGGTTCATCTCCTGAAGGGCGTTGGACATCAGCACGGCCTGGAAGTTGTCGCCGTATTTCAAGCCCTTGCAAATACCTGCGGCGATGGCATAGACATTCTTCAGCACCGAAGCGTACTCGATGCCGATGACATCGCGCGAAGTCTTGGTCTTCACGTAGTTAGAAGCCATCATATCGGCAAAGGCTTGCGCCTTCTCCTCGTCGGCACAGCCCACGGTGAGATACGTGAGACGCCCCAGCGCCACCTCCTCGGCATGTGAGGGACCGGCCAGAACGGCGAGGTTCTCGTCGGGTACGTTATACACCTGATGGAAGAACTCCGAAACGCAGAGGTTCTCGTCGGGCACGATACCCTTGATGGCCGTGAGGTTGAACTTATCGCGCAGGCGTACCTTGAGTTTCTTCAGATGCCCCTTCAAATAAGGGGAGGGCGTCACCCAAATGAGCGTGTCGCAGTTCTCAACGACCTCGTTGATGTCGGCCGAGAAATGAATACGGCTGACATCGAAGTGTACGCTCTGCAGGTAGGCGGGGTTATGGCCCAGATGAATGAAGTCATCGATGCGGTCCTGACGACGTAGATACCACCATATCTCATCGTTCTTCTCCAGCATCATCTTGGCGATGGCCGTGGCCCACGAGCCGCCACCCATGATGGCGATAGAAGACCCTCCCCCCTGCCCCTCCCTTGTAGGGAGGGGAGTAGAATCCTTTGACTGTTTGTTACCGAAGCCTAACACGTTTTAAGAATGACGAATGACGAATGACGAATAGTTTATGCTGTCCAAGCGGCGATAGCATCCTGCGAGGGTTTCTCGAGGTCCAGTTTGTATTTCTTGACAATCTCAATAATCTGCTGCTGGATCTTTGCCGGCTTCTCGCCTTTCAGCGTAGCCACCAGGTTGTAGCCGGCCTTGCGCAGGACGGGAATAAGGTCCTGAGGGACACCTAAAGCCAAGAAGGCCTCGTCCTTGTCGCGCGGAGCCTTCACCTCGGGCTTCATCTGCGGGAAGAGCATCACCTCGCCAATGGCGAACTTACCCGTGAGCAGCATCACCAGACGGTCGATGCCAATGCCGATGCCGAAGGTGGGGGGCATACCATACTGCAGGGCGCGCAGGAAGTCCTGATCGATGATCATGGCCTCGTCGTCGCCCTTGTCGGCAAGCTTCATCTGCTCGATGAAACGCTGCTCCTGATCGATGGGGTCGTTGAGCTCGGAGTAGGCGTTGGCCAGTTCCTTGCCGTTGACCATCAGCTCGAAGCGCTCGGTAAGGCCGGGCTTGCTACGGTGCATCTTCGTCAGCGGCGACATCTCCACAGGATAGTCGGTGATGAAGGTGGGCTGGATGAAGGTGCCTTCGCAGGTCTCACCGAAGATCTCATCGATGAGCTTGCCCTTGCCCATGGTGTCATCCACCTCAATATTCAGTTTCTTGGCTACCTCGCGGATCTCCTCTTCACTCATGGGATAGAGGTCGTAACCGGTCTTCTCCTTGATGGCATCGAGGATCGGCAGACGGCGGAAGGGAGCCTTGAAGGAGATGACCTGACCGTCGATCTCCACCTCGGGCTTACCATTCACAGCCGTGCAGATTTGCTCCAGCATCCGCTCCGTGAAGCCCATGCCCCAGTTCAGGTCCTTGTAGCTCACATAGAGCTCCATGCAGGTGAACTCGGGGTTGTGGGTCTTGTCCATACCCTCGTTGCGGAAGTTCTTGCCCATCTCATAGACACCCTCGAAGCCGCCTACGATGAGGCGCTTCAGATAGAGCTCCGTAGCGATACGCATATACATATCTTGGTTCAGGGCATTGAAGTGGGTCATGAACGGGCGTGCCGAAGCGCCGCCGGGGATGTTCTGCAGAATGGGCGTATCGACTTCCGTGTAACCGGCCTCGTCGAGGATGCGGCGCATCGTGCGGATGATGGTGGCGCGCTTCAGGAACGTCTCCTTCACACCGGCGTTGACGACCAGATCCACATAACGCTGGCGATAGCGCAGCTCGGGGTCGTCGAAGCTGTCATAGACATTACCCTCGGCGTCCGTCTTCACCACAGGCAGCGGCTTCAGGCTCTTGCTCAGCAGCGTCATCTCCATGACATGCACGCTGATCTCACCAGTCTTCGTGCGGAAGACGTAGCCCTTCACACCGATGAAGTCGCCCAGGTCAAGGAGTTTCTTGAAGACAATGTTATAAAAGTCAGCCCCAGAGGTCCCCCCTACTGCCCCCGAGGGGGCTTCATTACCATTGGCTGCTGCAGACAAAGGCGCCGTAGCCCCCTCGGGGGCGGAATGGGGGGCCGCAAGGCTGTCGCGCTGCACATACACTTGAATTCTGCCCTTGGAATCCTGCAGCTCTGCGAAGCCGGCCTTACCCATGATGCGTTTGCTCATGACACGTCCGGCGATGCTCACGACGGGGCTGTTCTCGGGTGTCGCGGTCTCACGGACCTCATTACCTTCTTCGTCCTTACCAATGACGGGAAGGTCAACGAAGCTGCTGATGATATCTGTGCTCCAAGCCGTGACAGGGTATTCCGCTGCGGGGTAAGGCTCAATGCCCATATCGCGCAGCGCCTGCATATTCTGACGGCGAACAATCTCCTGTTCGCTCAGTTCAAGTACTTTCAAATCCATGATACTTCTATAATCTAATGTTATTCCGCTGCAAAGATACAACAAAATTTCGATTCGCAGAGCCTCGGTGCATATATTTTAGCTATCTTTCACATAGAAAGGGAGCGCCCGGCCTCACCCCTGCCTGAAATCCAACGGCGTCATGCCTGTGAGACGGCGGAAATATTTCGAGAAAAAGGAGGGGTTCGCAAAGTGAAATTCCTCGGCAAGTTGCGAGGCAGACTTTTCGGTGTGCCGTAATTCTATCTTGATACGTGTGACCAGAGCGCGGTCTATCCAATCCTTGGCTGTGGTGCCACTGGTCTGACGCACGACGGTGCTGAGATAGCGCTCGGTGAGGCACATACGAGTAGCATAATAACTGATTTGATGTTGCTCGCGACAATGCAGATTGACAAGCTGTATGAAGCGGTCGAAAATGGTTTGCTCGCGTGAACGAGCCAACGACTGTTGATCGGCCTGACGTCGGAACAGATGGTCGTAGTATTGCATCAAGGCGCCCACAAGGGATGACACAGTGGGCATATCGAAGTCGGGCTGGTGTGCAAGCTCCCAAACACATTGGAGGATATCGGATGCCACGTTCAGCTCCGCGCTGCTCACCTGGAGCTGGAAATCGCGCACCTGCCCGTTGAAGGCCGACGGCCATTGGCCTGAGGCAAAGGGCATAGGGAAAGTGGAGAAGAGGCCGATGCCATAGATTTCCAGATCGCTGCTAAAGCGGAGAGGGGTGATGATGGTGCCGGGGCCGATATAGACAAGCGCCGGTGCGCTGATGTGATGGTCAACCAGATTGAAGTTGATGTCACCCTCTCCGCGGATGACGATGCCAAAGCGATGATCATTGATGATGAACGGCGGCTCCTGCTGCATGATGAAGCGGAAGGGCTCCGGTGCGCCGTGGAGGATTCCAAAAGCAGGACTGAGATAGAGATGCTCGCGCAAGTGCTCCAGATGAGGACCCAGGATGTCTCTGATCCCGGACAAATCCATTAGACGGGGTCGTTTGCTCATACTTTTTATTGTTATTCGAACGCAAAGGTAATACTTTCTTGGGTAAAAATATCCTTTTCTGAGATGAATCTTACAAAAAGGACATTTTTCTTGCCAATAAGATAACAATCATTCTAAATACTCGCCATACCTTTGCAGCGGAAAAAGAAATCATTGAATACAACTATGAAACAAAAACTATTGTTTTTATCACTGCTCGTCTGCGCTCACGCCTTCGTGGCAGCACAGACGATCGAGGAGTGTCAGCAAGCTGCCGAACGGAACTATCCGCTGATAGCGCAGTACGACCTCATCCAGAAGACTACGGACTTGACGATAGCCAATATCCAGAAGGGATGGCTACCGCAAATTACGGCTTCGGCACAGGCTACCTACCAGAGCGACGTGACTGCCTGGCCTGATGCCATGAAGAACATGATGCAACAGATGGGGCTGAACATGCAGGGCTTGAAGAAAGACCAGTATCGCATTGGCATCGATGTACAGCAGACGGTGTTCGACGGCTTTGCCATCAAGACGCAGAAGGCCGTAGCTCGCGAGCAGGGAAAGGTGCAAGCAGCACAGAATGAGGTGAATATATATAATGTTCGCCAGCGCGTGAACGAGATGTACTTCTCTCTCCTACTGCTCGACAAGCAGATTCAGCTCAACCGCAACCTGCAGCAACAGCTGAGCGGCAACGAACAGAAGCTGGCTTCAATGGTGAAGAACGGCACTGCGGCAGAGAGCGACCTGCAGAACGTGAAGGCCGAGCGACTGAACGTGGAACAAAAGCTTGTCAGTTTGGCATCGCAGCAGCGAATGCTCCAGATGATGCTTTCTACGTTCTGCGGCATGGAGGTGAAGGAGGTGCAGAAGCCATCCCTGTCGGCTGCAGCGTCGCAACATGCAGGTAACTTGCGCCCTGAGCTGAAGGCTTTGGATGCGCAATTGGGACTGATTAACGCACAGGAGAAGGCGCTCAATGCAGCGCTGCTGCCCAAGCTGGGTGTTTTTGCTCAAGGCTTCTACGGCTACCCGGGCTACAATATGTTTGAGGACATGATGAGCCATCGCTGGAGCCTCAACGGGATGATAGGAGCACGGCTGACGTGGAACATCGGGAGCCTCTACACCCGCAAGAATGACAAGGCAAAACTACGCGTGCAACGCGAAATGACGGAGACGAACCGCAACGTGTTCCTCTTCAACAACAACCTGGAACAGATTCAGCAGAACGAGGACATCAGCCGCTACCGCCAGTTGATGGCGAACGACGAGGAGATTGTAGCGCTGCGCTCTGAGGTGCGGAAGGCTGCCGAGTCAAAGCTCTCACACGGCATCATTGATGTCAACGACCTCGTGCGCGAAATCAATGCCGAGAACGCCGCACGCGTGCAGCAGTCGATACACGAGATTGAAATGCTGAAGGAAATCTACGATAACAAGTTCACGACAAACAATTAAGGTTATGAGAAAAATATATCTACTGGCAGGCATTGCCCTGCTGACAGCCGCTTGCGGCAACAACGAGAAAATGTACGACGCCACGGGCGTATTCGAGGCCACGGAGACGACGGTGTTTGCTGAGCAAAACGGCACACTGCTGACATTCAGCGTCGAAGAAGGCGACAACATCAAAGCCGGCGCCGAGGTAGGAATCATCGACACCACCCAGACATGGCTGAAAATCCAACAGCTCGAAGCAACGAAGCAAGTCTATCAAAGCCAGAAGCCCGACATGGAACGCCAGATAGCGGCCACACGCCAGCAGCTGGCCAAGGCGCAGCAGGACGAGCAACGCTATCGCGAGCTGGTGGCCGACGGTGCAGCACCGTCGAAGTTGCTGGATGACGCCGCCAATCAGGTGAAGGTGCTGCAAAAGCAGTTGGACGCACAGGTCAGCACGCTGAACACCCAGCTCTCAACGCTCAACTCGCAGCTTTCCACGGCCGACGTGCAGATCGACCAACTGCGCGACCAGCTGCGCAAGTGCCACATCCTGGCGCCCACAAAGGGAACGGTACTGGAGAAATACACGGAGCGAGGCGAGTTTGTAGCCATCGGCAAGCCGCTGTTCAAGATTGCAGATACCGAGGAGATGTACTTGCGGGCTTACGTCACTTCGGCACAGCTTCAACAGATTAAGCTCGGACAGAAGGTGAAGCTGTTTGCCGACTACGGCGACAGCCAGCGGAAGGCTTACGACGGCACCATCTCATGGATCTCCTCGCGCTCGGAATTCACACCCAAGACCATCCTCACCGACGATGAGCGTGCCGACTTGGTGTATGCCGTGAAAATCGCCTTCAAGAACGACGGCTACGTGAAGATAGGGATGTACGGCGAGGTCGCATTCAGTGAAAAGTAAAAAAACAACTCCGATATGTATGCGATTGAGGTAAAGAACGTTAGCAAACGCTACGGCGCGGTG
>CAMVUB010000023.1 GCA_947170495.1 uncultured Prevotellaceae bacterium | reverse complement strand
CCACTCCAGAACTCTTCTGAGGCGGGTGCATAGGCTGCCTGCATGATTTCCATGCCCGCTATATGCTTCTCTTCCTCAAGGAGTACATCCCCTTGCCCCTCAAAATCATTGGGGAAGCGCAGCTTACCGATGGCTTCGTCATGGAAGGAACGGCTGATAGAATCGTATTCCTCTTGATTCTGTGGTGGTCGATTGCGGAAATAGACGTTTTTGCGCAAGTCTGCATATTTTTCATCGAATGCATGAATCCAAGTGAGATAGTCTTCCTCGAGCATCATTCGTTGCAGGGCCTTCCAAGCCGAAGTCTTGCGCTCCTTATTACAGGCGGCGATGCCTGTGCCCAGGCGTTTGCGGAAGAATTGCAACCGCTCCAGCGGAGTCTTCAACTTCTGAATATCGGCAAGGAGGTTGAGAGCACCCTTATTAGATTCTCCTTCATAGCATTTTCGGGGAAGCGTCCAATCATAGTTGGTGCGTGCAAGAAAACCTTTGAAGCCCACGATAGGTTCGTCAAGGTGGTTCAGATCCATGAGCATCTCAGTGGTCTCGCCGGGGGAGAGAACAACACAAGCGTATGCATGTAGTTCCTCTATTCCAACCCAGACCGTGCGTGCCAAATAGAGTGGGATTTCGGCTGTCACAATGCCATCATCGGCGAAAGGATAATTCCCAGAGAAGTGTTCATAAGGAGAGTTTAGGGGTTTGAAGCCATTGACATCCAGATGAAATTTCATTGCCGGCTTGTAGCCGAGCAGCCGCACTTTCACCGTGGCTACGCCCTTTTGTATTTTGGCATCGGGCAGCACTTCATCGTCGGCGTAGTTCAGCTGTTGCCAGTCCTCGGGGATGGGCGAGCGGTACTTGGCCTTTGTGTCGCGGATGTTCCACCACACCCAGCCGTTGTCAACGGGTTCTACGAAGTGGAAGCAATCGATGTCGGCGGGCAGGGGCTGGAAGTGGAGGGCCACGTTGACCTCGCCGCTCTCGGGCATCCAGAAATAGTCGCTCAGGGGCATCGTGCTCTCATCGGGTGCCGTGGGTGTGCCGGAGAGGATGGCGTACTTGTCGCCGCTGTCTGTCAGAAGATAGCAGCTGCTGTCGAAGCGGATCCAATATTTAGGATGGAACTGGATGTGGACGTGCATCACCGTCTCCTCGGGCTTCAGCTCCACAGAGGTGATATGGAAGATGGCGTTGCTCTTGTAGATAGCCTGCGGCTCGTGCCATACGACGGTCTTCGTCTTGGCCGTTACGGCAGAGATGGCGCAGAGCGCGAGGAAGAAGGAAAGAATGATCTTTTTCATAAGACTATTTATACAATTAAGTTATGCTTAAGGATGTTATTTCAGCATGAGGACATCGGCAGACTGGCGAAGCAGGTTATTCGCCGCCGCACGGCGATCGCCCCGCTTGCTGATCTTGCGCAGGCGCTTGGCCATCGCGCTGCGGGTGGCGGCGTTCAATGAGGGCTTGAAGGTGCGGGCAAACACCTGTATGCGCAAGGACAGCTCCATGTCGGCGTATGGCTTATAGCCGTGGTAGGCATTGGTCATCTGTTCGAAGAGGCGCTGACCAAAAGGCGTGAGGTCGCCATCGCCGGTGATGAGAGTATTCCCGACGGGATGGCACGCGGCGATATCACGGATGCCCGTTTCGTAGTTGGAGGTGATGGCCCCCAGGGAAGCCTGATAATGCGCGGTCACGGTGTCGAGCTGCTGGCGGTACAGCTCAAAGAGCGCTGACATTCGCCGCTCATAGTCATCGCGCGGGGTAGTAACGCGCTGCAGGTTAAGCTGTTGTGTCTGGGTAACGAAGGCAGCCTTCACGGAATCGAGCGAGGCCTGCATAGTGGCACGAATGCCTGCAAAGACGGTGTTGTAGAAGTCGGTGTAGTGGCGCAGCCGCTCGTTGTAAAGGGCACGCTCCTCACGTTGGCGGCGGGTTATGGATTCATACTCTAAGGCAAACGCTTCGCGGTCGAAGCCTCGCTCCCGCCAGTTGTCCGTGAATGGGGAGGCTGCGAGGACGGTGGAGAGCGCCTCGTCACGCTGCTGCGTTTCCCATTCGCCTTCCGACCGCTCATGCACCACGCCACTGTATCTCCGTTCCGTTGCCTCGTTTTGCGACACATTGTTCAAGGCTCCGATATTGTTGGTGGTTATCGGCTTTCTAAGGCTGTATAGGTATGCCGGCACGCTCATCTGCACCGACGGCACCACCTGCCCGCCATTGGGGCGTGGGGTGTTGACCTCGATAAGCTCGCCCACGATACGCTGGCTCGGCACGTCGAGCTTGTACCAGAGGGCATAGACGTAGCGGTTCTGCGGGAAGTCCTCATCGTTGAAGTAGGCGTAGATGATGTTCCAGTCGGTCTGCAGGCCGAGGCCGATGGTCTTACCTTGGTTGTTCACCACAATCTGCACATCCTCGGCTGTCTCGCCGGCGCGTTTGTTGAGGAAGCGGTAGGCACGGGGCTGCACTTCAAGGAAAGCGCGGTACAGCGGGGCTATCAGCTCCTGCTCGGCAGAGACGGGGAGGCTGAAGCCGAAAGTCTTCCATTGGTAGATCCATTGGCCCGTAGCCGCGGAACGAGCCTCGAAGTCGGAGTGGCGGGAGAAGTTTGAAGACAGCTTGACAAACAAAGCAGCGTTGTCTGATGCTTCTGTGAAGTCATCCTTGAAATCCCTGATTGCCGTGAGCAAAGTCTGATAGCTCGGTTCGCGAGGTTCCTGAACGTTGGGTTGCAGTGTGTTCGCCACCTGCTGCGTGGTGACGATATAGCCCACGATGTTGCCGGCATCGGGGTCGGGTCGCCAGGCAAGGTAGTACCAGTGGTAGGTGGTCGGCGAAGTGGAGGGGTCGGTGAAGCCGCCGAGGATGTTGTTATACAGCCCTGCATACTTGAAGTCGCGCCCTTGCAGCTCTATGCCGTTGGCACAGGCCGACCCGAAGTCCTGACGGAAGAAGATGGTTCGCATGGCGTGTTCCTCTTCCATCGCCTTATAGACATCCAAGATCAAGGGCATCTGATCAAGGGGGAGCAGCAGCCACGTGGCTGCGGGTGCCTGACCCTCGTCATCGTAAGGCTGTGGATGCCTATTCGCGGCGAGCAAGGCACGGAAGGCCACTTCCACACGGCCGTGAGCACTTACCCCTTGACAGGGAAATGATAGATAACAAATAATAAATAATAAATAATAAAGGTGTCGGCGTCTCATATCTGGAGGGCGTTTAGTGTTTAGAATCATTGTCAATTGTCCATTTATTTTATCATGTCGGTTCACGAGAACAGAGAACAGCAGCGACGGCAGCTTCGAAAGCCTGCTCCGCCTGAGCCTGCGTAGTGATTTCTATTGTCCGCAGGCGGTTCCGGTATTCAAGGTCTGTTTGTGCAGCTCTTATCAACGAGGCATCCTGTGCTGGCGGCGTACATTCTTCCACGACCTCTTCCGCCTCAACAGGCGTTGCAGGTATCACGGCCTGCGCGACATGCTTGGGGGCCTGCGGCGGCCTCGTCGAGACTGTTGTCGGGGGCGTGCTTGCGGGCGTTGGCTGCTGCGACGCGACTGCCATCATCGCATGACCTTCTGTCATCTCCACCGTCGGCTGCTGCGTCTTGGCCTCAGCCCTTTCCTGCAGATGACCACTCCCCTCCCCTTGGGAGGAGGTTGGGAGAGGGGTGTTCCCCTCCGGCCACAGTAGGAAGATGAGAATGACGGCGGCGGCAATGCCGGAGACAACCACAAGACGGCGAATGAAGAATTGTGAATGGTGATTTGTACTTTGTGAAACGTCTTCGGCAAGCAGGGCGGCGGTGTCCTCTTCGGGGAAAGAGAGGCAGAGTAGGTCGAGGACGGCACGCTCGTCTGCGGTCAGCGTGGTCTTGGCCTCGAGCGTTGCACGAAGCTGGTGCTCCTCTTCGGGAGAGGTGAGGCCGTCGAGGTAGCGGGTTATCATGTCATTTGTTTTCATTGCGATTGCGTCGTTTGAGGTCGTTAAACAGTTGGTGTCGGGCTTTGCTGATGAGGGTCGCTACGGAGCGAGGATCGGTGCCGAGGATGTCAGCAATCTGTTGGTTGGTGAGCTGCTCCTCCTGCTTCATGCGCAGGATGCGGCTCAGGTATTCAGGCAAGGCTTTCAGGCGGTGCTCCAACCATACGGCATCCTCACGCTCTTCGAGGAGGGACTGTGGGGAAGAGGACTCTCCCCCCGCCCTCCCTATGAGAGAGGGAGCTGAATGTATTGGAATCTGTGTAGTCTCTTTGCCAGACTTCACCCTTTTCATGCTCACACAGACATTCCGTGCCACCGTCGCCACCAACGCCTCCAGCGACCGCGAGCTGTCGAAGTGCTCGCGTGCCGCCCACAGGCGCAGCAGCGTCTCTTGTGCCACATCCTCCGCATCCTCGGCGCTGCCGAAGAACTGCTGCCCGATGCGCAAGGCCGTCGGCCGCAGCGGAGTGACATAAATGAGGAAGTCTTGCTCTTGCATTACACTTATATAACGCAAAAGTCACAAAAAATCAACGTTAAAGAATCATAAAACAGCTCCCGCAGCCCCCACGCCCCCACAAATTAAATATTCCTTAACAAAAAAAGTCCGCACAGCGCACGAATTTTCATCCAGGAGACTGCATCGCGCGATGCAGCCAGTTGCCTTACCCTCTACAGTGTCTGCGCGTAGTCTCCATAGAGGGTCAGGCGAGGGAGTAGTAGTGTCTTACCGCAGGGAGCAGATTTTTTTGCGAGAAACCTTACGAGGGTTACGCAAGCACGGTGATGCAGAACTGCAGCTGTTTCGGTCAGATTTCGATCAGATAATTCCCTCCACCTCGCTGCTTAGGAAGTCTTCTAGGCTCACACCACCAGTTCCTACCACAAACGAACGTTTGGGATGAAAAGCCTCAACAAACTCTGGCAGACCAGCATTCATCCCCCTGCGGCCGCTCTTCACCTCAATGGCCGTCACCTCATCGTCACGTACTATGATGAAATCCACTTCCTTATCCTTGTCCTTCCCATCCTTGTTCCTAGAAGGCTCACGCCAATAGTACACCTTATAGTCCAATTCGTCCGCCATGCTCAGCAAGTGCGCCCCCACGGCACTCTCCACCCAGCGGCCCCACACTTTCGTATCAGTCCTGTCTGCCACAAACCCGCGACCCTTATAGGCTGTCAGTAAGGCATTGTTATACACCTGATACTTGGGTATCGATCCCCTCTTGCGGGCCTCATCATTGGCATACTTCTGGAGGCCCGTCAACAAGGCGCACTGGTCCAGAATCTCCAGATAGCCGGCCAGTGTGGTCACATTGCCCGCATCCTGCAACTGCCCCATCATCTTGGTGAGTGAGAGAATCTCAGCCGAATAGCCGCATCCCAACTCAAACAACTGCTTCATCAGAGCGGGTTTGTAGATGTTCGACGTCATGATAACGTCTTTTTCGATGGCCGGAGCCACCAGCGAATCCTTGATGTATTTCCGCCAACGACGCTCATCCTTTATCATGTTGGCTGGTCCAGGATAGCCGCCAAAGTAGATATACTCGTCCAGCGTCACCCCGAAGGCATCCCGCATCTCCTGCAAGGTCCAGTGCGGCATCCTGATCAGTTCAAACCGTCCCGCCAACGATTCCGTTAATCCCTTCTTCAGCAACAGACGACTACTCCCAAGCAGCACTACCTTCAGGTTCACGTGGTTCCGCGAGTCAGCATCCCATTCCCGTTTTACCACCTCGCTCCAGTTCTCTATCTTCTGCACCTCGTCAATCACCAGCAGATACTCTTCTAACTTGCGGAGCATCATCGTGGTGCGGGCAGCCTCCCAAACCCGATGAATCCAGTCGCTGTCCTTCGGATCTACAGCATCGGCCACCTCAATGGTATGGGGATTGGCTACCTGAGCCAGCACCTGAGCCACCAATGTGGACTTGCCCACCTGTCGCGGACCGGCCAGCACCTGCATGAATTTCCTGGGTTCCAGTAACCGTTCTTTCAGCGTATAGAACTGTTTGCGAATATATTCCATTGCTCAAATCATTATAATATTTTACTCAATTCTTTCCACAATTTTACTCAAATTACACTGCAAAAATACTCAATTTATTTCATTTACAAGCAAGAAAACATAAAAAACACATCTAAATAACGAATAAACGTCCCATACTCCCCACAAATTAAATATTTCTTAACAAAAACAGTCCGCACACCGCACGAATTTTCAGTCGGCAGGCTGCGTAGGGCTCATAGGGTTTTCGACTAAACTTCTTATGAAGAACGCGTCGCAACGGCCATCACGACGCGTCGCAACGCCCCGAGGGACGCGTCCTTATTGCGAGTTCCACGCGTGGGACACGTTGGAAGACCGCGGTGTGTTGAGTGTCCCACCATGGTGGTCCAGTTGGAAGACCGCGGTGCGTTCGTTGTTCGGTCGCGATGGAACAACGAGAAGACCTAAGGGCTTTGTGCCAACGGAATGAGCCGCTATATGGTAAGCACGGAGGCTGGGCAAATTATGAAAATAGGTCTATGGGTCAAATATTTAATTTGTGGGGAGTTACTTAAGGAGTTTGACGGTGCGACGGTGACCGGCGAAGGTCCAGGTGATGAGGTAGAGGCCGCGGGGAAGGGCGGCGAGGGAGGTGCCGTCGGAGGCGCGGAAGGTGCGAACGAGGCGACCGGAGCGGTCATAGACGCGCACGGGGAAGGTGAGGGCTGCGAGGTCGTCGGAGCCGAAGTGGAGACGCCCGCTCTGCGGATCATAGGCCAGCGCATAATCGACCTCGGAGAGGTCGGCGATGCCTACGCTCGGATTATCGGGGTCAACGGGGTCAACAGGGTCATCGGGAGCCACCTTACCCACCTCTTCGATGCGCCACTTGCGGTTGTTGGATGTGGCATTGCGCTCATCGTTGGTGTAGCTGAGGATGGGTGCGCCGGGGGCTGAGCTGCCACCGCTGAGGTTGAGGCCATGGTGGCTGAAGCGGTTGATGAGGTTGTAGGCGTTGCCACTTTGCGCCACGATGTCCCATTGCTGTCGCACGTCGAGGGAGTCCGGTTCCACGACATTGAGATGTGCCCCGGTGAGGGTCGTGGGTGTGGGGTTTCCCTCGGTGGGGTCGTTGAGGGCGTAGCCTGTCAGGCGGTTGACAATCCATCGGTAGCCGTTGTGCAGGGGTATGATCTGCCACTGCTGGCTCTCACTCTCGGCGTTGCGCGGCTGCGACCATATCTCGCCTGTCACCTCGTCGAGGTCGATGAAGGTGCCTGTGCCCGCATTGCTGATGGCATAGTAGCAGAGGCTGTCGGCGGGGAAGGCGGGGACAACAGTGTCGTCATCCTCGGGGTCAACGGGGTCTATGGGGTCTATGGGCTCCGGCGGCTCCGGCAAGAGGGCAGCAAAAGCGGTCTTGAGATACGGGAGATGGCGGCGCAGGAAGTTGCGGAGGTCGGCGATGTACTGGTCGTAGGTGCTGAAGAGCACGCGCTCTCGCAAGACGCGAGTGCTGATGCCCCATCGCTGATAGTTGAGCTGCTGCGAGGCATCGATGAGCTGGGTGAGGCTGTCAATCTTGTGGTTGAGATAGTCTTCCATGCCACTGTCCAGCATCTCCGTGTAGCGGCGATAGAGGAGCTGCGCGAACCAGGGGTCCTGCCACATACGACGAATCCACTCCTTGAGCATGCCGTAGCCGTAGTCCTTCATCAGCTGCAGCGACGTGTCGTTGGTGTCGCCGCGGGTGCGGTTGTCGTTGTTGTAGGCGATGTCATAGTCCCAAAGGGGTCCCCAGTAGAGGCGGTCATCCTTGCGATGCTTATAGAAATAGGTGGAGAAGAAGCCGTCGATGTTGGCGGTCATCTCGGTGCAGAGGTACCAGTTGGCAAGGGTCGTGGAATCGACATACTGCCGATAGCCGCGCTCAGGGTCTGCAAAGTCGCTGCCCATAAGGATGTTCTCGAACTGCTGGATGAAGGTGTGGATATAGTCGGCCTGCGAGGGGTCCAGCTCCTCGGCTTCGGGATAGTGGATGCGGATGGGGATGTCGCGGGTGGTGTAGAAGCCGTCGGGCGTGAGGTTGCGCTGCTCCTCGGCGTCCCAGTAGGGGGCGGTGTGGAAGTCCTTGAAGCCGTCGGACTCGAGGAGGTAGCCGCCGCTGATGTCGCTGTCCTCGGTGAGGGGATAGTCCTGTTCGTTGGTCTTGACGCGGTGTGCGCGCACCTCCACCTGGTCGGAGAGCTGATAGGTGCCGACATAGTTGCCGTTGAGGGTGAGGTCCACGAACTTGACGGCGGGGTTGAAGGGCAGTCCGGCCTGCTCACCCATGAGGCTGGTGAGGGCGTTGCGCAGGAGCGTCTTGTCGCCGTGGTTGGCCAGGAGGGTCCACTTCTTGGCTTTGGCGTAGCCAGTGCCGAGGAGCTTCACTTTCTCGTGGAACTTCAGTTTGTAGGGTTTCTTGGCAAGGCCCCAAGTGGAGTTGCCGCGACCGCGTATCTGCAGCGAGTCGAAGAACTGAATGATGTCATACTCATCGACATACCACATGCGGGCATAGACATAGGCGGTCTTGCTGCTGATGGCGGCGCCGGTGAAGGTGTCGATATAGATGTGCGGGAGGTTCGTGAGGCGCTGCACCGGCTTGGCCCAAGGGTCGAAGGGCTCCTCGGAATCCTCGGAGTCCTGTGCCGTCACCGCCAGCGGCCACACAAGGCTCGCCAGCAGGCAGCATAGACATCTGTGCAGCACGCCGCTCACGATTAACTACCTGGTATGGTGTTCACAAACTGTACGCGATAGGGCCACTGCTCGTTGTTCTGCGACCAGTCCGAGGAAGCCTTGCCGCTGGTCCATGGATGTGGCCAGTGCTCTGTGGGCGCGCCCATAACGACGAAGAACAGGCGCGTGCAGTTGGCGGGGATGGTCAGCTCGGCGGTGCCCTCCTTGTCAGCCTTTACCTGGCCGTAGGTGCGGGTGCCGTCGGACTGCAGAGCCACGAAGGCATAGCGCCAGCCGGCACGCTCGGGATAGACATAGTGATAGCCCTCGGCATCCGTGAGGCCCGTGAACTGGGCTTGCACGACGGTGCCCGCGGCGGGTCGCGTCATGTTGATGATGGCGTAGCCATAGTTCTGGATACAATGATCGACATCAGCCTGATAGATGGCCTGCGAGGCATTGATGGTCTTCAGGAAGGTCTTGTGCTGTCCGATGCGGTGGGCTGCACGCTCGCGCACGCGGTCGATGTCCCACGTCGCCATGCGCATATAACCCTCCATGAGCTCGTCGTTGAACTGCTCCTGCGTGAGGTTGGTCAGGTTCTTATAGACTTCGACAGGATCCTGGTAGGGCACCGAGGCACGCCACATCTTTCCGATGAAGTCACGACCGTGTTTCATGCACCACCAGTCGTGAATGTAGCAGCAGGCATAGCGCCAGTCCTCATGGAGCAGGTTGAGGTGGTGAGCGTTCAAGTGTTGCTCGAAGTATTCACCGTCAGTAAACTGACGATCAGGGAATATCTGATAAGCTTGCCAGTCGGCGCAGCTTTCCCACCAGCCGTTGTCGTTGCCGCCGCCCCAGCCCCATCGCCAGCCGCGGTCGGTGTGCCATGTCCCCGTGCCAAGGTCGGCGGAGACGAGGTACTGGAAGGTGTGTCCGACTTCGTGAGCCACGGTGTGCCCGCCGCGCGCGGTGGCTGCCCAGGGATTGAAATGTCCCAAGCCGGTCATACCTCCATTGACACCTGTGTCGCCGGAGGCGTCGGCGCGCCATGCACTCTGATAGGGAATGTAGAGCTGAATCTTGAACTTGTCGGTTGTTGACTCTCCCGGCACGATGAATCCCAGCTCCTCGACATAGACCGCCCAGCAGCGCTCACAGATGTCGAGGACATCGTAGGCGTTGGCAATCTCGCCGCGATCAGGGTGCTTTATTTTTGTGGGATCGGAGCCATAGCGTACATCCCAGAAGACGGCGAAGTGCTCGCTTTCCACGCTATGCGCGAAGTTATAGCCACTGGTGGCGGCTTCGTTCGTGTAGTCGGTGCCGCTGTAGGTGTTGGGCTTGAGCAGATAGCGCTCAGTCTCAGCAAACACCATCTCGGCCTGGTCGATGGGCAGGAAGGAGGCTACGGACTTGTTGGTGTAGCGGTCTGTGCTGCCATTGTGGAAACGGATGGACAAAGGTTGGAACTCGATGTGATCGACATTCTCCATCGAGACGGACTGGGGTGCCTTGAAACGGTCCTTGTAGCGTGCCCAAGCCTTTATCTGTGCGCTCATGGTTGCTGTCACGCAGCAAGCGACGAGCCAAAGTGTCATTCTTTTCATGTTCATCATGCGTTCCTCCATCTTTTTCATTTGACAATCACCTTACGTCCCTGAATCACATACATGCCCGGCTTCAGGCGGCTGCGGTCAGCAGGCAGCGTGCCTACGCGGCGGCCACCGAGGTCGTAGATACCGTCGTCGGCTGTCGCATCCTTGAGTTCCGGGAACCGCAGGTCGGCAATCGCCGTGGGGTCTATCGACGCGCCATCGACATAGAAGGTGAGGGGCTTCTCGCCGGGGTTGATGTCCTCGACCCATGAGGTGAAGGCCTTCACCTCTACGGCCTCTTCGCTCTGCGTCATCAGGCCCTCTTCGTTGAGCATATAGGCGCCGGCGGCAACGGTTTGCTTCTTATAAGTACCGCGGAAGCGCACGGCGGCTTGTATATCCTTGTCATATAGCGTCTGTGTGCGGACGACGGCATTCTTGGCCAACGTGACGTTGGGAATCAGATAGATCGGGCCATAGACGCGCGAGACGCTCGGCACGAAGTTCACGATGAACTTGTCGCTGGCCACGTCTGGCTCGCGCGTGGGACGCACGAGATAATGATAGTACGCCTTCATGACGGTAGCGCCGGGCGCCATCTCTATCGTCTCCAGCTCCACCACGGTGGCATCCTCCTCGCTCACTCCGCGCGGCTGCGCCACCTCCGTGCCTTCGCCGAAGGCATCAAGGATCTGCTCGGTGGTCAGCGCCACTGGCAGCACCAGCGAGTTCCATTTCCCCACGACCAACGAGCGGCGCAGGCCCAGCAGACCGTGATCGAGCGTCATCTTGGTGTTGAAGGTAGTGCTGTCCTCGTCCATAAAGACACGCGAGAGGCTGCGGTAGGCGATGCTCTGAATGTCTGTGATGGCAAAGACATCACCGCAGATCTCTACGTTGCCGTCGGCAAGCGTCAGGCGCTGAGGGTCATTGGTGGTTACGAGGTAGTAATAAGTGGCTCCCTTGGTGGTCGTCACCACAAGGTTCTTGGCGTTGAGCATTGTCTGCTGCCGGTTCACCGCCGCCACAGTGGGCGCAGACCACGACAGGCACAAGAGCAACAGCGCAAGAGAAAACATGTAAAAACGATGCATAAAGAATATATTGATTGTGTTTCTGGCTGCAAATATAGGGCATTTCCATCAAACGCAAGCACTTTCAACCATAAACCTTGATATTTTCAGTACAAAAAGGTCTCGCGTTCATAAACTTTTTGTAATTTTGCCCGCGATTCAGAAAAACAACTCAACAAATAACGCACATGAATAACGAATGGTTTGAATGTAAAGTCCGTTACGACAAGACAATGGAAACAGGTCTTCTGAAGAAGACGACAGAGACATATATCGTGGAAGCCCTCAGCTTCACGGAGGCTGAGCGCCGCTTTATCGAGGAGATGAAGCCCTACATCAGCGGCGATTTCACCGTCACTGACATCAAGCGCGCCCGCCTCAGCTACATCTTCGAGAGCGCCGACGCCGCTGCCGACCGCTGGTTCAAAGCCAAGGTGGCTTATATCACGCTCGACGAGGTCAGCGGCGTCGAGAAGCGCACGAATCAGACTGTCCTCGTGCAGGCCACTGACTTCCGCGACGCGGTGAAAGGTCTTGACAAAGGCATGGAAGGCACGCTGGGCGACTGGGTCATCGTGAGCATCGCGGAGACACCAGTCATGGATGTGTTTCACTATGTGAAAGCAGAAAGTTAAAGCCCCCTATGGTTCCCCAAGGGGGACGATTGAGAATTGAGAGTTTATGATTCAAGAAGAGATAAGAAGGATTACGGAGCAGTTGCCTGCGGGCGTGCGGCTGGTGGCCATCTCTAAGTACCACCCGGCTGAAGCCATCCGCGAGGCCTACGCTGCCGGACAGCGCCTCTTTGGCGAGAGCCACGCGCAGGAGATTCAGCAGAAGCACACGGCGCTGGCTGACCTGCAAGAGCTGGAATGGCATTTCATCGGACATCTGCAGACGAACAAGGTGAAATACATCGCGCCCTACGTGAACCTCATACACTCTGCCGACTCCCCTCGCCTACTGGCTGAGATCAACAAGCAGGCGCTGAAGGCTGGACGTAGGATTCGCTGTCTGTTGCAGTTGCACGTGGCCGCCGAGGAAACGAAATTCGGCTTCACGCCCGACGAGGCTATGTCATATCTCGACAGCGGCGCATGGCGCGAGCTGGAGGCCGTGGAGCTGGCTGGCGTGATGGCAATGGCCACGAACACCGACGACACCGCCCGCATCCGCCAGGACTTCCACACAGCCCGCCAGTTCTTCGAGCGCGCTAGGCGCTCCCTGTCCAACGCCCCGCACACTTCTTTTACGGAGCTCTCCATGGGCATGAGCGACGACTGGCACATCGCCATCGACGAGGGGGCGACACTCATCCGTATCGGCACCCAAATCTTCGGCGAACGCCAGTACTAACCTTCCATTTCGGTACGCCTACCCTTTTGGCCTAACGCACCCCGCGTTGGGCCAAAAGGGTATAATTGCAGTAATTTTGGTACATTCAACGTCACTTTTTGCACAAATTATTTGGAAGTGTGCAAGAAAGACGCTACCTTTGCACAGATTTTTGAAAAATGTGCAACGCAAATCACATCACAATGGAATGTCCAAGCTTTAATGCTTTATTACAACAGAGTATTACAGAACACTGGGATTTGGACGCGCTCAGCGACTACGGAGCCCATACTTTCCGCTACAAAGATGTAGCACGCATTATTGAAAAACTGCATATCATTCTTGAGGCTTCCGGCGTCAAGAAGGGTGATAAAGTGGCCATCTGCGGTCGTAACACCGCCCGCTGGGGCATCGCATTCCTGGCTACGTTGAGTTACGGCGCGGTAGCAGTACCGATTCTCCACGAGTTCCACCCCGAGCAGATCCACGATATCGTGAACCACTCCGATGCGAAGCTGCTCTTCGTGGGTGATCAGGTATGGCCCCAACTCGACATCGAGAAGATGCCGGGTCTGGAAGGTGTCTTCGCCAACTCCAGCGACGAATACCGCATCCTGCATGGCCGCTCAGATAAAGTCACCTATGCCCGCGAGAACCTCAACCGCCTATTCGGCGAGAAGTTCCCCATGAATTTCCGCGCGCGTGACCTTAATTATTATAATGACAGCCCCGAGGAGATGGCCGTGCTCAACTACACCAGCGGCACGACCTCCAACTCCAAGGGTGTCATGATCCCCTATCGCGCACTGTGGAGCAATGTCCAGTTCGCTCATGAGGTTTATGACGCACATGTCAAGGCGGGCGACAATGTGGTGAGCATCCTGCCCACGGCACACATGTATGGCATGGCCTTCGAGTTCCTCTACGAGATGACCCGCGGCGTACACGTGACCTTCCTGGGCAAGACCCCCTCACCCACCGTGATGCTTCGCGCCTTTGAGGAGCTGAAGCCGAAGGTGGTTATCGCCGTGCCCCTGCTCATCGAGAAGATCGTGCGCAAGGCCATCTTCCCGAAAATCAACGCTCCCGCCATCCGTCTGGCGCTGATGACACCGCTGTTGCGCGACCGCGTCAAGATGAACATTCGCCGCAAGATGCAGAAAGCCTTCGGCGACAACTTCTTCGAAATCATCGTGGGCGGCGCGGCCATGAACCAAGACATCGAGATTTTCCTGAAGGGTATCGGTTTCAACTACACCATCGGCTACGGTGCCACGGAGTGCGCGCCCATCCTCTGCTACGCCCCGTGGAACGAGTTCGTACAGGGTTCCTGCGGCAAAGCTGCGCCCCGCATGGAAATTCGCATCGACAGCCCCGCCCCACAGCACGTGCCGGGCGAGATCCTCGCACGCGGCATGAATGTGATGCTGGGCTACTACAAGAATGAGGAGGCCACCGCTGCCACGCTCAAGGACGGCTGGTATCACACCGGCGACCTCGGCATCATGGATGTCGATGGCAACGTCTTCATCAAGGGCCGCTCGAAGAACATGCTGTTGGGCGCCAACGGACAGAACATCTACCCCGAGGAAATCGAGGACAAGCTCTCCTCGCTGCCATACGTCACCGAGTGCGTGGTCATCCAGAAGGGTGAACAGCTCTACGGCCTCGTCTATACCGATCCCGACGAACTCAAGAAGGGCGGCATCAGCCGCAATGGTCTGGAGGCGCAGATGGAAGTCAACCGCCAGGAACTCAACAAAGTAATCCCCGCCTACGCTCGTGTGCAGGGGCTCGTCCTCGTGCCCGAGGAGTTTGAGAAGACGCCCAAGAAAAGCATCAAGCGCTTCAAATATATGGACTACCCCATTGAGAATTCTTAACCGCTAAACGCTAAACCAATACGATAGTGAACGAACATAGTTTTAACCGCTGCATACAAGAAAGCCTGCAGAAACACTGGGATCTTCCGGGTCTGAGTGACTACGGCGTGCAGACCTTCCAGAACAAGGATGTCGCACGCATTATTGAGAAACTACACATCATCCTTGAAGCTTCCGGCGTGAAGCATGGTGACAAAGTGGCCATCTGCGGCCGCAACAGCTCACGCTGGGGTATCGCCTTCCTGGCAACGCTGAGCTACGGCGCCGTGGCCGTGCCTATCCTGCATGAGTTCCACCCCGAGCAAATCCACGATATTGTGAACCACTCCGAGGCGAAACTGCTCTTCGTGGGCGACCAAGTGTGGCCTAAGCTGAATGCCGACAAGATGCCGAAACTGGAAGGTATCTTCTGCAACAGCAACGAGGAGTACAAGCTGCTCGTAGGGCGCACAGAGAAGGTGCGCTATGCCCGCGAGAACCTCAACAGACTCTTCGGCGAGAAGTACCCCATGAACTTCCGCAAGCAGCATATCAACTACTATCAGGACAACCCCGACGAGCTGGCAGTGCTCAACTACACGAGCGGGACGACCTCGAACTCCAAGGGTGTCATGATTCCCTTCCGCGCACTGTGGAGCAACTATGAGTTCGCCGTCGGTAAACTGGGTAACCTGATGGGCCCCGGCGACAACGTGTTATCGATGTTGCCGATGGCGCACATGTACGGCATGGCCTTCGAGTTCATCTATGAATTCCTCCACGGCATGCACGTGTTTTTCCTGGCCAAGACCCCGTCGCCCGCCGTGCTGCTGGGCGCCTTTGCCGACCTGAAGCCTCGCCTCATCGTGGCCGTGCCCCTGATTATCGAAAAGATTGTTCGCAAGGCCGTGCTGCCCAAGCTGCAAACACCTGCCATCAAGATAGCCCTTCACACGCCGTTCCTGCGCGACCGCGTGCTGGCAGAAGTGCGTCATAAGCTGCAGGCTGCCTTCGGCGGTAACTTCGTGGAGATTATCGTGGGCGGCGCAGCATTCAGTCAGGACATCGAGACGGTGCTCCACGACATCGGCTTCAATTACACCGTGGGCTACGGCACCACCGAGTGCGCCCCCATCATCAGCTATGCCGGCTGGGAGACCTTCAAGCAGGGCAGCTGCGGACGTCCCGCGCCACGCATGGAAGTGCGCATTGACAGTAATGACCAGCAGCACACCATCGGCGAGATTCTCGTGCGCGGCACCAATGTGATGCTGGGCTACTACAAGAACGAGGAAGCCACCGCTGCCGTGCTCGACAAGGATGGCTGGTACCATACCGGCGACCTGGGCGTGATGGATGCAGAAGGAAATATCTTCATCAAGGGACGCTCCAAGAACATGCTGCTCGGCGCCAACGGACAGAACATCTATCCCGAGGAGATTGAGGATAAGCTCGGTTCATTGCCTTATGTGACTGAATGCGTGGTCATTCAGAAGGGCGAACATCTCTATGGCCTCGTCTATGCAGACCCCGAAGAGGTGAAGGCCGGTGGCCTGTCAGAAGCGATGTTGCTGGCGCAGATGGAAGAGAACAGAAGGCAGCTGAATCAGGTGGTGCCGGCATACGCACGACTGCACGCCATCAAACTGATGCCCGAGGAGTTCGAGAAGACGCCCAAGCGCAGCATCAAACGCTATAAATATCTGGACTACCCGGTATAACAAAGTATCAGCCCCGCCATTACGACGGGGCTGATTGCTTTATTGTATCATCTGCAGGAATTCATCCTCACCGACGATGGGAATGCCGAGCTTCTGCGCTTTCTCCAGCTTGGCGGGACCCATGTTGTCGCCCGCAAGGATGAAGCTGGTCTTGGCCGAGATGCTGCCCGTGTTCTTGCCGCCGTGCTGCTCGATGAGCGCTTTGTACTCGTCGCGCGAATGTTGGGCGAAGACACCGCTGATGACGATGGTCTTGCCCGCCAGGCGGTCGGTCTGTGCCGCCAGCGTATGCTCGGAGAGCTGCAGCTGCAGGCCATGCGCGCGCAACCGCTCCACGAGGAAGATGTTGTCCATATCGGCAAACCAGCGTATGACACTCTCGGCGATGGCCTGCCCGATGGTGTTGACCTGCAGGAGGTCATCGAGCGTGGCACGCGAGAGGGTGTCGATATCATGAAAGCGGCGCGCAAGGGTCTTGGCCACCGTTTCGCCCACGAAGCGGATGCCAAGGGCGAAGAGGACGCGCTCGAAGGGCACCTGCCGCGAATCGGCAATGGCCTGGATGGTCTTGCGGGCAGAGCGGATGCGGTTGTCGTTGAAGCCGCTGATCTGATCTACGGTGAGGTCATAGAGATCGGCAATGTTATGGATCAGCCCGCGGGCATAGAAGTCATCGATGGTTTCCGGTCCGAGCGTGTCGATATTCATGGCGCGGCGGCTCACGAAGTGCTCAATGCGCCCTTTGATCTGCGGAGGGCAACCCGCCTCGTTGGGACAATACCACGCGGCCTCGCCCTCGAAGCGCACAAGTTCGGCGCCGCATTCAGGGCATCGCTGGATGAACTCCACGCGGGGCCCGCGGTCGGGTGTGATGAACTTCTCATCCACCGACACGATCTTGGGAATGATCTCGCCGCCCTTCTCCACGAGGACATGGTCGCCGACATGCAAATCCAGCTGTGCCATGAAATCCGCATTATGGAGCGTGGCACGGCGCACGATGGTGCCCGATAGCTGCACGGGATCCATGTTGGCCACGGGTGTGACAGCTCCCGTGCGGCCCACCTGATAGGTAACCTCGCGCAGCACGGTGCTCTGCTGCTCAGCCTGGAACTTATAGGCGATGGCCCAGCGGGGCGACTTGGCGGTCATGCCAAGGGCGCGCTGCTGTCGCAGGTCATTCACCTTGAGCACGATGCCGTCCGTGGCCACGGGCAGGTTCTTGCGCTCCACATCCCAATAGTTGATGAAGTCGAAGACCTCGTCGAGCGTGTGCACCTTCTGCATCGCGTTGCTGATCTTGAAGCCCCAGGCGCGGGCGGCCTGCATATTCTCGTAGTGGCCGTCGGCGGGCAGCTCGTCGCCCAGGAGATAATAAAGGTATGCGTCCAGTTTACGTTCGGCCACCACGGATGCCTGCTTGCTCTTCAGCGTGCCGCTGGCGGCGTTGCGCGGGTTGGCGAAGAGCGGTTCCTCGCGCGCCTCGCGCTCACGGTTCAAAGCTTCGAAGGACGTCCACGGCATGAGTATCTCGCCGCGAATCTCGAAGGAGCGCGGCCAGCCGCCATCGGGCTGCAGCTGCAGGGGTATCGTGCGGATGGTTCGGACGTTGGCCGTCACGTCATCGCCTTTCTCACCATCGCCACGGGTGACGGCGCGCTGCAAGCGACCGTCCTCATAGAGGAGGGAGATGCTGAGGCCGTCGAACTTCAGCTCACAGCAGATCTCAAACGCCTCACCCTGCAAGCCCTCGCGCACGCGCTCGTAGAACGCGCGTACCTCTTCTTGATTATACGTATTGGCCAGCGAGAGCATAGGACGCTGGTGGCGCACGGTCTCGAACTCGTTGCTGAGGTCGCTGCCCACGCGCTGCGTAGGCGAATTGGGGTCGAAGAGCTCAGGGTGCAGCGCCTCCAAATCCTGCAGTTCGCGCATCAGCGCATCGAACTCCTGGTCGGTGATGACAGGGGCGTTGAGGACGTAGTAATTGTAGTTGTGCTGGTGGAGTTGCTGTCGTAACTCCTGAATACGAAGCTGTTCAGTCATAATGAAGCGTGATTTCGTGTGCAAAAATAGACATAAAAAAGAAAAGGAGCAAAAGATTGCTGAAAAAAATGCAGGCTGAGGTGTTGCAGGTATCACAAAAAAGCCTTAACTTTGCACCCGCAAATATGAATCATATGACAGTAGTTCAACAATACCTGATGACTTTCAAACCGGCACAACAGAAGCTGGTCTGCCTATACGCATATATCGGTCAGCATCTTTCCGATGACGACCGCGTGCAGCTGAGCGTCCACGGGGCCTGCATGCTGGGCGAGTTGCCGCTGCTGACGGCAGCGCTCATCGAAGAAGGTTTCGTGGTCCATGAGCCCGCCAATCATTTCTCCCCCGACCGCCAGTTCATCCGTCCCCGTTTCTACGGCGAGGTGATGCGCTTCGGCCTTGACAACCATCCGGAATGGTTCAAGGAGTTCGACGAATGGCCGCTGACGCGCTACCCTGAGTTCGATGAACTGCAACGCTGCGTCCGCATCTGCCATAACGGCAAGCGCCCGATGCCGATGGTGCTCAACAGCACCCTCCCACCCTATCTCATCAGCCTCGCCGACGACCGCCGCTACGAGCCCCTGGTGACGATGATCCGCGACATGGACTTCCCCGCCTTCCTCTCCGCCGTCCTGCGCAAATGGATGAAGGAGGACATCCGTGATGTGGAAGAGATGATTCCGCGCCAGCTGAACCTGCGCAAGCTCGACTCCACCGACCCCGACGTCCGCGAGATGAAAGGGCTCGTCAACTACTACAACTTCGTAGTTCAGGGGCAATACACGCCGCCCACCAGCATCCGGATGACCTCCTCGGACTATCTCTCGAAGGGTGTTCACGCGATGGCACAGGGCAAGAGCGAGCTGGCGATGAAGATCTTCAACGAAGCCTCCAACAACAAATTAGCCAAGAGCAAGACGGCCACCGACCCCTACCCCACAGACCCCATCGTGGCTTTCTACTGGGTCATCGCCCTGTGGACATCCAAGCAAAACGACGCACGCAAGACGCTCTCGGCCTTTGCCGAGCTGATGCGGGAGCGCAACCTGTTCCGCATGGGAGCTGCCATCCTGCTGGCTGACACACTGGCCAACCCCTTGCAGCGCACGGATATGGACCTGCTGTCACGCCTGCTGAACCCTATGACCTTGGAGGAACGCGAGTACATCCTGACGCAGCACCTCGTGCAACTGCTGGCCACGACAATGGCCGGCCTGCCCCTGCCCGGCGACTACAAGCCGCAGGCAGCGTTCCTGCGCCACGAGGCACAAGCGCATATCAAACTGGAGAAGTTCGAGAAGAAGATCCTCACCAACAGCTTCGGTGCCAAGCCCGTGTCGTCGTTCGTCAAGATGAAGGATCCGTGGGAACTGATGCTGGACCGCCTCATTGCCTCTGAGAGTAAGCGCAAGGACCCCGACGACGAGGGCGAGCACCGCGTGATGTACACCATCATGAGCGATGGCGAGAGCGTAGAGCTGCGCGAGCAGAACCGCCTGAAGGATGGCCGTTGGGGCAGCGGCAAGCTACTGGCCTGGGGCCGTTTCATGAGCGGTGTGGAGCCCTTCATGGACCGCACAGATCAGGCCGTGGTGGCTGACATCCGTTTCCTGGGTGCCACCCGCCTGACGGTCGGCATGATCCTCCCGCATCTCGTGGGGTCTGACCGCGTCTATACTGGGGAACAGACGCCTTTCCGTCGCGTGACCATCGAGGAGCAGAAGCCCTATGTCATCGTGGAGCGCACGGCTGACGGCGGCTTCCAAATACAATCCAACGTCGCCATTCAGGATCTGTTCTCACAGAACAACGTCTATCATCGCGACACCGCGATGCACTATATCTACTACCCGATGTCGGATCGCGAACGCCACCTGCTTCAGGAACTGCTCACCGTGCCTGTCTTCCCAGCCGAAGCCGAGGAGAAGCTCAGGAAACTGCTGCCGCTCATCTCACAGGTCACGGACATCCACAGCGACCTGCTCCCCGAGGAAAAGGAACTGGAAACCCTGGAGGCGCAAACACAGATCCTTATCCGCCTCACGCCCGACCCCACGACACAGACGATGTTCGACGCCTACGTCCTCGTGCGCCCGCTCATGGGCGGCAAGATGGCACTGCCGCCGGCACAGGGCGACGCCATCATCATTGACCAGAACGACACCTCGGGACGCGTACGCATCGAGCGTGACATGGAAGGCGAGGCCCGCAACCTCACCACCCTCCTGCAATACTGCCAAGAGCACGGCATTGAGCTGTCGGAGAAGCTCGCCGCACATCTCTCCACGCCACAGGTGCTGCAGCTGCTGGCCTTCGTGAGCAGCCACCCCGAGATGAGTGCCGTGGAGTGGCCCGAGGGTGAACGCCTGCGCATGCATACGGCAAAGGCCGGCGACTGGAACATCTCCCTCACGCCCCGTGGCCGCTGGTTCGAGGTGGAGGGTCAGGTACATCTCTCCGACGACTCCATCCTCACGGCACAGCAGCTGCTGCAAGCCCTCGCCAGCAGCCACGGCGGCTACGTGCAGCTGCAGAACGGCGACTACCTGTGGTTGTCGGAAAAGCTGCGCAAGCAGCTCGACGCGCTGGAGAGCATCACGACACTGGAGAACAACAAGCCTGCCGTACCGATGCTGCAGAGTGGCGTGCTGGCACAACTCGTGAACGGCGAGATAGATATCCATCACAGCGACGACCTCGTCCAGCTGCGCGACCGCATCCAACAGGCCGACGAAAAAGACTTCCCCCCGCCCAAGAATCTGCAGGCCACGCTGCGCCCCTACCAGCTGGATGGTTTCCACTGGATGATGCGTCTGGGTGAATGGGAGGCCGGTGCCTGTCTGGCCGACGATATGGGTCTGGGTAAGACCGTGCAGACCATCGCCTTCCTGCTGGCACACGCCAAGGAGGGTGCCGCGCTGGTGGTGGCTCCGGCCAGCGTCGTCAGCAACTGGCGCAACGAGCTGCAGCGCTTCGCGCCCACGTTGCACATCTTCAACCTCAACGACTGCTTCGACCGCCACGTTACCATTGAGAAGGTCACTCGCGGTGATGTCGTCCTCGCCACCTACGGCCTGCTGTCGCCCATTCAGGAGTTCATCACCAAGAAGAAATGGAACACGGTCGTGCTCGACGAGGCGCACAACATCAAGAACCGAGGCACCAAGACGAGTGCCGTATGCATGAAACTGCTCGCCTCACACCGTATCATCCTTACGGGTACTCCCGTGCAGAACCACCTGGGCGAGCTCTGGAACCTCTTCCAGTTCATCAACCCCGGCTTGCTCGGCACCTACGAACAGTTCCATCAGAAATTCATCATTCCCATCGAAAACCTGCAGGACACCGAACGCCAGCAACAGCTGCAGGCGCTGGTGGCTCCCTTCATGCTACGCCGCACGAAGCAAGCGGTGGTCAAAGAGCTTCCGGAAAAGACGGAAATCACCATCGACGTGGAACTCACCGACGACGAGATGGCCTACTACGAAGTCATTCGCCGCGAGGCCGAGCAGCGCTTCAAGGAGGAGGGCGACCAGCTCACCGTCAACGCGCTGGCCGAGCTCACACGCCTGCGCCGCACAGCCTGCTCGCCCGAGCTCACGAACAACGCCTGGACAGATGGTTCCAGCAAGGTCAACGCCTTTATGGAGCTCGTGCAGAACATTATTGAAGGCGACCATAGTGTACTTGTATTCAGTCAGTTCACATCATTCCTTCAAATCATCGCTCGAACGCTCAAGGAAGCCAAGCTGCCGTTCCTCTATCTCGACGGCAACGTCACCCTGAAGCAGCGCGAGCAACTGGTCTCCGACTTCCAGAAGGGCAAGAGTCCCATCTTCCTCATCAGCCTCAAGGCAGGGGGCGTGGGCCTCAACCTGACAGCCGCCAACTATGTTATCCACCTCGACCCGTGGTGGAACCCCGCCATCGAGCAACAGGCCACCGACCGCGCCTACCGCATCGGACAGAAGCAGGCCGTCACCGTCTATCATCTCATCAGCCACCACACCATCGAGGAGAAGATCCTGCGCCTGCACGAGAGCAAGCGCGCCCTCTCCGACAGCCTCCTGGAGGGTGCCGACAAGAACTACAAACTGACAGCAAAAGAGATGCTCGAAATGCTGTCCAACCAATGGTAACCATGCGCATAGACATCATCACCGTCATCCCGCAACTCATCGAGGGCTTCCTGCAGGAGAGCATCCTCGGCCGCGCCCAGAAGAAAGGGCTCGTGGAAATACATCTGCACAACCTGCGCGATTACGCCGTGCGCAAGGACCGCCGTATCGACGACTACCCCTTCGGAGGCTTCGCAGGCATGGTCATGCAGTGCGAGCCCATCGACCGCTGCATCAGCGCCCTCACGGCCGTGCGCCACTACGACCAGATCATCTTCACCACGCCCGACGGCGAGCAATTCGACCAGCCCATGGCCAACGAGCTGTCCCTCTGCGAGAACATCATCATCCTCTGCGGCCACTACAAAGGCATTGACTACCGCATCCGTGAGCACCTGATTACCAAGGAGGTCAGCATCGGGGACTATGTCCTCACGGGCGGCGAGCTGGCGGCAGCCGTGATGGCCGACGCCATCGTGCGCATCGTCCCGGGCGTCATCGGCGACGAGCAGAGCGCCCTCTCCGACTCCTTCCAGGACAACCTGCTGGCGGCGCCCGTCTATACGCGTCCCGCCGACTATCGCGGCTGGAAGGTGCCCGACATCCTCCTCTCCGGCCACGAGGCCAAGATCAAGGAGTGGGAGCTGCAGCAATCGCTGGAACGCACGAAGCGCCTGCGCCCCGACCTCTTAAAAAGTGAAAAATGATTGAGAGAAAAGTGAAAAATAAATAATTCCGCCCCCAACTCTCCACTCTCACATCTCAACTATCAACTAAAATCCTTACTTTTGTCCTCGTAACCTATCACCTTTAACTGTCCACAAACGCATGGCAGAAAAAAACCGACTACACCTCTATATCATCGCCGGCTGCAATGGCGCGGGCAAGACAACGGCTTCGTTCACGGTCTTGCCCGAGATGCTCAACTGCCGCGAATTCGTCAATGCCGACGAGATTGCCAAGGGTCTCTCGCCCTTCAACCCCGAAGGCGTGGCCATTCAGGCGGGCCGCCTGATGATCGACCGCGTGCTGCACCTGCTGAAAGAGGGCGAGACCTTCGCATTCGAGACCACCCTGGCCACACGCTCCTATGTGAACCTCATCCAGCGCGCGCAGAAGCGTGGCTATTTCGTCACCCTTCTCTTCTTCTCGCTCTCCACGCCCGAGCAAGCCATCGCGCGCGTGGCCAAGCGCGTCAGCCTCGGCGGCCACAATATTCCCACCGATGTCATCACGCGCCGCTACGATGCAGGCCTGCAGAACTTCTTCCAGCTCTACACGCCCATCTGCGACTATTGGACACTCTACGACAACTCCAACATCCCGGGCGAGAAGATCGCCTACGGCTGGAAGGACGAGCGCCTCAGCATCGTGGACGAGGAGAAATACTACCGTTTGTATAACACCTACGCAAAAGCTGAGAGCCATGAGTGAACGAGAGATAACCGATATGCAGCGACGCATTGACGAAGGTATCGTGCTCGCGCAGAAGCGACTCGTGGAGCGCTCCCGACTTTTCCACTCCACGCTCATCGTGGCACGCAACGGCCATGTAATGGAAGTTGCGCCTGAAGAGTTCCTTTAATATTCCAGGTACGGTTCCAGACGGTCCACGACAGCTTCCGTGAAATGCGGAAGCAGCGTCAGCACCGCCAGGTTCGCAATGCGCCCGTGCGTTCGCCGGTATTCGGCGATGGCCTTGGCACGGGCGAAGCCCATATAAGGATGGCGCGCCAGCTCAGCCACGCTCATCGTGTTCACATTCAACTTCTTCACCAACCTCTTGTCCACGCGCAGCCAGGGGGCTACCTCGTTGGGCACCACCTGCAGCTCCGCCAGCTGGCTGACGCTCCAGAAGCCGCCCAGACGCTCGCGGTACTCCACGATCTTCTGTGCGCGCAGCGGTCCTATGCCGGGGATGCGCTGCAGCGTCAGGCTGTCTGCCGTGTTCAACTCCAGGATGACCATCTCGCGGAACTTCTGCGGCCGCCCCAGCGCCTCTATGGAATCGCGGCGCTGCTGATGCAGGGAATCCCTGACCTGGCGACGCGCGCGAGCCTCCTCAGCGTCAACCTCCAACTCGCCGAGATCCTCGTAGGTCTGGAACTGCCGCGCGATGCGTATCACCGGCGTCAGCCGCTCATAGACCTCCGGCGTCATGCCCGGCACGCGTTTGAAGTCCTCGGCGCGATGGTAGCGCCCTCCATGCTCACGGTAGTGCAGGACAGCCCGCGCCTGCCACGCCGCCAGCCCCAGCCGCACGAGCGTCGCCGAGTCGGCCGTGTTGGGGTCGAAGGCAAAGGTCTCGGGTAAATACAACCCTCCTCTGTTCCCGTCCGCTCGAACGGAAACAGAGGAGGTACTATCTGCGGCGGGCCTGTTGGCTTCCGCCAGCTCCTCAATCCTCAGCAGCTCCTCACCCTCCCGCGGCTGCAACAGCCAGCGGTCCAGCAACACGCCAGCCCATATCGCGAGGCCGACAATCAGGAAGATGATGAGGTAGCGGCGATCAGGACGCCGGAGGTACATCAGTTATTCTCGGGGCGCAACTTACGAACGACAGCTGCGGTGCGCCACATCTCGCTCTCGCGCAGAGCGGCGAGCTCCTTCTCAAGACCCTCACGATAGTCGGGCTTGCTGTTGCTGTCGATGCTGATCTGTGCCTCGTGGCCGCTCTTCACGCTGGCGTAGAGCTTCTCCACGACGGGCTTGATGGCATCGTGGAACGGACCCATCCAGTCGAGGGCGCCGCGCTGTGCGGTGGTGGAGCAGTTGGCGTACATCCAGTCCATACCCTTCTGTGCGAAGAGCGGGCCAAGGCTCTGTGTCAGCTCCTCAACGGTCTCGTTGAAAGCCTCAGAGGGTGAATGGCCGTTCTCGCGCAGCACCTCGTACTGAGCCAGGAGCAGACCCTGGATAGCACCCATCAGCGAACCGCGCTCGCCGGTGAGGTCACTGGTAGCCTCGCGCTGGAAGGTGGTCTCGAAGAGATAGCCGCTGCCGATACCGATACCGAAGGCCAGCACCTTCTCCAGTGCCTTGCCGGTGGCATCCTGATAGATGGCATAGCTGCTGTTCAGGCCGCGACCTTCGAGGAACATCGTGCGCAGGCTGGTACCGCTGCCCTTGGGAGCCACCATGATGACGTCGATATCCTTGGGAGGAACCACACCCGTGCGGTCGTTCCAGGTGATGGCGAAGCCATGAGAGAAATACAAGGTCTTGCCGGCTGTGAGATAGGGCTTGATCGTGGGCCACAGCTGCATCTGAGCAGCGTCGGAAAGCAGCAGGCAGACGATCGTACCGCGCTGGGCAGCCTCTTCAAGGGAGAACAGGGTCTCGCCCGGCACCCAACCGTCGGCGACAGCCTTGTCATAGGTCTTACCCTGACGCTGGCCCACGATGACGTTGAAGCCGTTGTCGCGCAGGTTACAAGCCTGTCCAGGGCCCTGTACGCCGTAGCCGAGCACGGCGATGGTCTCGTTCTTCAGCACCTCACGTGCCTTCTCCAGGGGGAACTCCTCGCGGGTCATGACTTCTTCGATGACGCCGCCAAAATTCATTTTTGCCATTGTTTATTTCGTTTAAAGTTGTATGTTTAGCGTGATATGTGGAATGCTTATGTCCACAAAACGGGCACAAAGGTAACCTTTTTATTGTAAGGACGTGCCCGCGAGCGTATGTTTTTTAGTCTTTGCGCCGATTTTGTTGACGAATGTCAGTTCCTTCGGTCATTCCCAAACGACCTTTGCATGCACAACGACCTCGCCATCGGGCTTCTCCGCGCTGCCTACGTGCTTGCGGATCTCCACGATGTCCTCGTTATCCATCACCTCGCCATCCCTCGTCTTCAGCTTCTCGCTTTTTATATGCAGCGTGTCGCCCAGATAGCTCTCGGCCTTGTAGCCGATGTCGAAGCGGCGGAGGCGGTGGTGCTCATACTGCTCGCGGGGGAAGATGTCGAGGATGTGCTCGATGTACTTGATGCTGTTGATGTGTCCGTTGATATCTACGTCGGAGTAGTGCGTGGGAATATCTACGGCCGTCGCCGCATCGCTCATGCGCACGCGAGCGTTGAACTTGTCTATCGGACAGGGCTTTTCGTCGGCCGGGATGATGTAGTTCAGGATGTCGCCGCCCTTGAGTGCCAGGAGGTCCGAGGGCTGGCGCGTCTCCACATCGATCATCGCCCAGATGCTGCGGGCATAGCCGTAGATACGGCCGTCGTCGGCGTTGCGGACGAGGAAGTTACGCTCTGTGAACAGCTTCATGACACTCTCCACCCATGTCTCCACCTCCACGTGCTCATACTGTGCCGGCATCTCCGTCAGCTCTATGCTCATGCGCGACAACACCCATGTGTAGTGCCGCTCGTTCAGTTGGTCAATGCCCCATCCGCGGTTGTGCGAGTGCCTGCCTGCGGCGTTCAGCAGGTGGTTGCCCAGCACGCCGAGGAAGAGGTGGCCTGTGAAATCCACGTGGAAGGGTTCCACGGTAAAACTATACGTCTCTACCTTAGAGGACCCTCCCCCCTGCCCCTCCCTTGTAGGGAGGGGAGTAGAATGTATTTGAGTATTGGTATTATTCATTAAAATAGTCTTCTATTTGTTGTAATACGGTCGGGAGCCGAAGTCTTATATGAGGCCGAAAAATTTCTCATCCTTTAGAGGTAATTACTCCCCTCCCTACAAGGGAGGGGCAGGGGGGAGGGTCTTCCTCTCCTTCTCCCTCTCTGCCAGATAGTCATCCAGCTGTTCGCGGGTGCCGCGGGTGATGCAGATGCGGCCGGAGCGGGCAAACTGACGCACGACACCGAGGCGGTTCAGCGCATCGAAGAGCGAGAGGATTTCCTCTGTCGTGCCCGTCTTCTCCACAGCAGCATACGTGGGGTTCACCTCCACGATGCGGGCGCCGTGGTGACGCACGATACGGCACACCTCGGGGTTCTCCATCACCGCCGGTGCCGAGATCTTCAGCAGCGAGGTCTCCTGCAGGAAAATCTCATCGTCGGTATAGAAGCGAGCCTGCAGCACATCAATGCGCTTCTCGATCTGCGCCTTCAGCACCTTCACCATCTCTTCGGTGCAGTAGCACGTGATGGTGTATTTATGCACGCCGGGCGTGGAGCTGGCGCATACGTTCAGGCTCTCGATATTGATCTGTCGGCGCGTGAACACCGCCGTCACCTGGTTCAGAATACCGGCGAGGTTCTCAGAGAAGACGAGGATGGTGTATAAGGCAGACCCTCCCCCCTGCCCCTCCCTTGTAGGGAGGGGAGTAGAATGTGCTTGACTACTTGGTATCTTATTCATAGATATGCATTTTTCTTCAAATGAAAACTCTTTTTTCCTTTCTTGGCAGGTAATTACTCCCCTCCCTACAAGGGAGGGGCGGGGGGGAGGGTCCGTGGAGGGTCTACTTCAGCTGCATCTCCTCCACGCTCTTACCCGGAGGTGTCATGGGCAGCACGTCGTCGTCCTCCTTGATGGCACACTCCAGGATATAGGGCCCTGCGGTGGCTAGCATCCTTGCCACGGCAGCAGCCAGGTCCTTGCGGTCCGTGACAGCCGCGTAGGGAATGCCGTAGCCCTTGGCTATCAGCTCATAGCAGGGGTTCATCATGCGCGTGAACGACTTACGGCGGTTCCAGAACATATCCTGCCACTGGCGCACATTGCCCAGGTAGTTGTTGTTCATGAGAATCATCTTCACGGGTGCCTGCTGTTCCATAATCGTGCCCAGTTCCTCGATGCACATCTGGAAGCCGCCGTCGCCCATGAAGCAGCACACCGTGCGGCCGGGAGCGCCGAAGGTGGCGCCGATGGCGGCGGGCATGCCGTAGCCCATGGTGCCCAGCCCACCGCTGGTGCAGAGGCTGCGGCGCTTGGGGTATTTGAAGTAGCGCGTGGCAAACAGCTGGTTCTGGCCCACGTCGGTCACCAGCACCGCGTCGCCCTTCGTCTGCTCCGCCACCGCATTCACCACCTCGCCCATCAGCAGTGGGCCCACAGTGGGATGGATGGCGGGCTCGATGACCCTCGTGCGCTCTTTCTCATCGAGCGCTTTGAAGGAGGCGCGCCACGCGCTGTGGTCGCCCTTATGGATGAGGGCCGTGAGGGCAGGCAGCGACTCCTTGCAGTCGCCCACAACAGGCACCGTGACCTTCACGTTCTTGTTCATCTCGCTCTTGTCGATGTCCAGATGGATGACCTTCGCCTGCTTGGCATAGGTCTTCAGGCTGCCCGTGACGCGGTCGCTGAAGCGCATACCGATGGCGATGAGCACGTCGCACTCCTGTTCTTTCAGGTTCACGGCGTAGTTGCCGTGCATACCCAACATACCCACGTTCAGCGGGTGGTCGCTGGGCAGCGCGCACAGACCCAACATCGTGCGGCCTGCGGGGATGTCGGCTTTCTCCAGGAAGGCGATGAGCTCATCCTGAGCGTTGCCGAGCTCCACGCCCTGCCCCACCAGCGCCAGCGGCCGCTCCGCCTGGTTGATCAGGTCGGCAGCCTCCTGCACATGGTTCATCTTCAGCTTGGGGTAAGGCACATAGGAGCGCACGAAATCCACCTTCTCCGCCTTGAACGCCACGAGCTCCGTCTGCGCGTTCTTCGCGAAGTCCAGCACCACGGGGCCGGGGCGCCCGCTGCGGGCGATGAAGAACGCACGGCTCACAGCCCACGCGATGTCCTCGGCATGACGTATCTGATAGCTCCATTTCGAGATAGGCTGCGCCACGCCCACGAGGTCCACCTCCTGGAAGGCATCCGTGCCCAGTGCCGTGATGGGCACCTGTCCCGCGATGACCACGATGGGCGTGGAATCTATCATCGCGTCGGCCACGCCCGTGAGCGTATTCGTGGCACCAGGGCCGCTGGTGACGATGGCCACGCCCACCTCGCCACTGACGCGTGCAAAGCCCTCCGCCGCGTGTGTCGCGCCCTGTTCATGGCGCACGAGGATATGGTCGAACGCCTTCTTCTCGCCTCGCGTGTAGTCATAGAGGGCATCATAGACGGGCATGATACTGCCGCCCGGGTAGCCGAAGATGGTCTTCACCCCTTCCCCCTTCAGCGCCAGCATCAGCGCCTCGCTGCCTGTAATTTTCTGTTCCATGCGCTTTTCGCTAACAAATGTTGGAAATTAGAATAATGCCGCTACTTTCCTGATATCCTTCAGCATGCCCGTCAGGACAGAATCCTTGCGGGCTGTCTGCATATTGTACTTCGTCTGCAAGTACATCAGTGAGTCGGCAGGCACATCAAGAGCTGCCTCAAACATCAAGGCGGTCTTGGCCGTAAGAGGGCGATGGGCGTTAAGGATTTCGTTAACAACCGAATAAGTAAGCCCCATGCTCTCGGCCAGCTGTCGCTGACTGATGCCGCGCTCCTCTATTTCGTCCTTCAGCACTTCGCCCGGATGTGTGGCGAATGCGCCATAACCTAAATTTCCCATATACGTCTTCTATTTATAATGGTTCGAAAGATCCGTGATACTGCAAATGGTAATATCTCCCTCCGCTGATGTCTTGAACTCTATGCGATATTGATTGTTCACCCGTACAGACTCAAGCCCCGCTTTGTCGCCTACAAGTTTTTCGTAGTGTAGCGAACGATAGCGGAAAAGATCTATAGGTTTATCAACCGAGTCAAGGATATTCACCACGCGCACATACCTCTTTACGATATATAGCTGATAGCGATGCTGTTTATCACTCGTCACGCCGTCGTAGAACAGTTCACGCAGATAGTCCTTTTCAAACGATATTTCCATATTCAATGCAAATCTCGCGGCAAAGGTACTGCCTTTTTTCAATATTCGCAAATTTTGCGAACTTTTTCTACACGCTAGCCCTCTAAATCATGTTCTATCATTCGTTGTACCCCCTCGTGCCTCCCAAGCCCACTTCCCTTCAGAAAGCTTGGAAATGGCTCACCGACCTCACCACAGAGTGATAGTTATTGGTTCTTTTCGCGATTTCCCGCGCTTTTCTTGCAGTGGATTCAAAACTAATCGCTAACTTTGCGACCAGAACCCTAAAGAATTTGGAGAATGGCAAAGATAAAAGTTGAAAATACCGAGATTACAGTCGTGAGTGTACAGAACGAAGACTATATCTCGTTAACCGACATGGCTCATAGCCAGATGCAAGAACACATAGTATTCAGATGGATGAGTTTGAAGAGTACTATTGAATATCTCGGCGAATGGGAGATGCTGTACAACCCTAATTTTAATTGTACCGAATTCGATACAATTAGAAATGCAGCAGGAAGCAACAACTTTGTATTGTCTGTCAAAGCATGGATTGAGCGGACAGGAGCTATAGGTATTATGGCTAAAGCTGGCCGTTATGGAGGAACTTATGCCCACAGAGATATAGCCTATCATTTTGGCATGTGGATAAGTCCGCGTTTCCAACTCTTGCTCGTCAAGGAATACCAGCGCCTCAAAGCTGACGAACAGAAACAGCTTGCATGGTCGGCAAAGCGTGAATTGTCAAAAATCAACTATCGCATCCACACCGATGCCATCAAGAGTAACCTCATTCCCGCAGAAGTAACTCGCGAGCAAGCAGCGATGAAGTATGCAGAAGAGGCTGATGTACTCAATGTGGCTATGTTTGGAATGACTGCCAAGCAATGGCGTGAAGCCAATCCAGACCTCAAGGGCAATATCCGTGACTATGCCACCATCAATGAGCTTATTTGCCTCTCGAACATGGAAAATATCAATGCCGTACTCATCAACGACGGTATGCCCCAAGGCGAACGACTCGTGAAGCTCAACCAGATAGCCATTCAGCAGATGCAGGTACTGGAAGACAATAGCGGCAGGAATTTGTTGAAATGAATGAAATCAGGGAACCGTCCCTTGATTCGTTTACCAAAAAATATCTGACAATGATGAGAAGTAAGTTCTTCCTTTTCTTCCTGCTGCTGGCTTCATTGACCATGCAGGCTAAGGATGTCGCCTTCGGACGGGGACGCCTTCAGGTGACGAAGATTGCGCGCAACGCCGTTCGTATTCGCTACACCGAGGGCACGGCCACCAGCACGCTCCCTGACTGGGTCTATGTCAAAACCGACGAAGTCATCAGTGCGGACATCAATGTGAAAGTCAACCGCAAACAAGGCACCGTCGTGGTTCGCGATCGTGCCGGCAAGGCCGTCTTCACGGCCACTGCCCACCAGCTGTCGCCCTCCCTGGTAGCCGGCGAGTCCACCCAAAAGGCTTCGCTGACATTCCTGTCGCCCACAGACGAATGCCTGTTCGGTCTGGGACAGTTCCAGGATGGCTATGCCAACGTGCGCGGCCTCACGCGGCGGCTGACACAGGTGAACACCCAGATATCCATCCCCATGGTCATTTCCAGCAAAGGCTATGGCGTACTGTGGAACAACTACGGCCTCACGGACTTCAACCCCTGCGAGCTGTCGGTTCGCATGGAGAAGACACTGATGCCGGGCAAGAAAGAGGTGGTCAACGTCACCTCCACGGAAGGCGGTAAGCAGGAGGAGCGCACCAGCAACACCTTCTCTGCCACGCTGGAGATTGCCGAGGAGGGCGACTATGCCCTGATGCTCGATGTCGGACAGCAGATGGCACGCCGCCACAACCTGGTCATCGACAACCGGACGGTCATCAACATGCAGAACCTGTGGCTGCCCCCTACAGCCTCTGCCATCGTACACCTGACCGCCGGTGCCCACACCCTCAAAGCACAGCTGACCAATAACGACCGTCCCGTCGTCCTCTTCCGCAAGGTGAGCGACACCACCACCTTCCAATCCCCCGTCGCCGATGCCGTGGACTACACCGTCTTCGTGGGCACTCCCGATGAGATCATCGCAGGCTATCGCGAGGTGACGGGTGCCGTGCCGCCGATTCCCACCTGGGCCCTTGGCTACATCCACTGCCGCGAGCGCTTCCACTCGTCCGACGAGATTCTCCGTACCGCCCGCCGCTTCCGCGACGAGCACCTGCCCGCTGACGTCTTCGTGCAGGACTGGCAGTACTGGGGACGCTACGGCTGGAACGCCATGCGCTTCGACGAGCGTTTCTACCCCGACCCCAAGGAGCTGACCGACAGCCTGCACGCCATGGGCTACCGGCTCATGCTCTCCGTGTGGTCGAAAATCGATAAGAACAGCGATGTCGGCCGCGAGATGTCGGAGCAAGGCTACTACATCCCCGGCACCGACTGGATAGACTTCTTCCGTCCTGAAGCGGCCGCAGCCTACTGGCAGCATTTCCGCCAGCGCCTCGTGCCCCTGGGCATCGATGCCTGGTGGCAGGATGCCACAGAGCCTGAGAACGACGACCTGGTGGGGCGCCGTGTCGGCGGCGGACAGTGGGCTGGCGAGCGCGTGCGCAATGTCTATCCGCTCATGGTCTGCAAAACCGTCTATGAAGGCTTGCGGCAGGAGCAGGGCTCCACGCCCTTCATCCTCACCCGCTGCGGCTTCCCTGGCATCCAGCGCTATGGCGCCGCGCTCTGGTCGGGCGACGTGGGCAACGACTGGGAGACCTTCCGCCGTCAGATTGTTGCCGGCCTCGGCCTGCAGGCTGCGGGCATCCCTTGGTGGACCTATGATGCCGGCGGCTTCTTCCGTCCGCAGGATCAATACACCAATCAGGCCTACATCGAACGTATGCTGCGCTGGATAGAGACCTCCGTGTTCCTGCCGCTCATGCGCGTTCACGGCTACATGAGCGACACCGAGCCCTGGCGCTACGGCGAGCAAGCCCAGAACATCATCGCCGACTGCCTGCGCGAGCGCTACCTCCTGAAGCCCTACATCGACTCCTGCGCACTGGCCGTCAGCCAGCATGGCTCCACGCTGATGCGGCCCCTCGTCTTCGACTTTGCCGACGACCCCGAGGCACTGCAGCAGAAGTATGAATATATGTTCGGCCCTGCACTCCTCGTGAGCCCGGTCACGGAACCCGGCGTCACCGAATGGCGCACCTACCTGCCTCGCCATCAAGGCGGCTGGTATGACTTCCGCACAGGACAGCACTACGACGGCGGCCAGTACGTCACCACGCCTGTCACCCTGGCCCGCATCCCCGTCTTCCGGCGTGCCGGCTACAACGTTGCCACCAGCCCTGCACAGCAGCAGTGGGTAGGCACGTGGGCCACGGCCCCCGAGTACACGGGCAAGGGCGACATGCCTCGCACCACGACGCTGGCCGACTGCACCCTGCGCGAGATCGTGCGCGTGTCACAGGGCGGCGACTGCCTGCGCATGCAGCTGTCCAACATCTTCAGCAAGGAGCCTGTGGAAATCAAGGCCGTATGCCGTACTCATCAACGACAGTATGCCCCAAGGCGAACGACTCGTGAAGCTCAACCAGATAGCCATTCAGCAGATGCAGGTACTGGAAGACAATAGTGGTAGGAAATTGTTGAAATGAATGAAATCAGGGAACCGTCCCTTGATTCGTCTAAGGAAGAACTTTGAGAATTACAGGATTCTGATTCCTTAGGAGGATTTGGATCATACTTTACCCAGGCTAAATAGTAATAAAAAGAATGAAATACTTGATTGAACCTTATATTTATCCTATTATGGATGGTGATGAAACTGTAGGGCAAGGATTTGCGTCTGATGGCTATTTCATCACAGCCGCACATGTGGTAAGAGACTATCCTATGTGCTTTATAAATTTAGGAAAACTGAAAGTACTACTTTCTAGCATTAAACCATTGTATATCGGAAAAGGAGATATTGATAAAGACCCCAATCAAACAGATGTTGCCATCTATAAGTTGGGAGATAGGGATAGCTCTTTGCATTTGAGCATAAAAGCCCCTTTGTCGACAGAAACGTATAAAAGTTGCTGTGTGCATACAAAATTTGACTCCTCAACAAATGAGTATCATAAAGTATATACTGAGAGAGATGCTACAGTTATAGGTGAGGAAGGCAATTATTTCTATTGTAGATGCCGAAGGTTCCCAAGTAGTAGCGGTAGCCCTTTGTTATGGGGAAATCAGGTTGTAGGTATTATGCACGGAGGTGATCCTGATGACGAGTTATGTGCTTTCTTGAAGATAGAATCCTTTATATTTAATACAGATATACAAGTGCCTTATGACAAGATAGGTTTAGCCAAAGAACTGCTTGATGGTGAAATTGAGCTGATGACAGCTAAGTACATATTGTATGCCTTACATTATGATTTGGGCTACATTAATGCAGCGCTATTAGAAGACATGACCGAGACGGGATTGAACATGTGCTTAGATAGTCTGCCATTTAACATCTATGAATTGAAGGAATATGAAAAAGAGGCTTTGATTGAGTATTGCCAATCTCTAGTTCTAAAAGTGATTGACAACGGAGAAGATTAATAGAGCAATAGAACCACCAACGAAAACGTTATAATGATATGAATATAGACGAGAAAACGATAAGGGCCGCGTTGCTGAAGGGTGAACGGGTGACGCTGGAGTGCAAACGGGCGCAAAAGGATGTGCCTGTAGATGCATGGAAGACGTATTCGGCGTTCGCCAACACATACGGCGGACTAATCCTGCTGGGCGTGCAGGAGGACCTGAAGGAGAAGGACATGGCTAAAAGGTTCACCGTCACTGGCGTTGATGATGCGGAGAAGATTCGCAAGGACTTCTGGAACATCGTGAAAGCGCATCCAGAATATGTTCCGCATGATTGGCTTTGGTGAGAACCTCGGTTCGGGATTCCCGCTGATACTCAGCGCCTGGAACGAGAAGCACTGGCTGAGGCCTGAGCTCATCGAGCAACGCGAGCTGATGCAGGTGAAGCTGGTATTGACGATTGAGACGAAGGATGTCGGAAAAGAACTGCCAGATTTCGTAAAAGATTTCGTAAAAGATTTCGTAAAAGGAATTCCTGAAGAGGTGCAAAGGCAATTGTCTGATAGACAGATAGAAATATTGGCACTGATAGCTATTGATTCTACAATCTCAGCAAAAGCCATTTCGGAAAAGATTTCGGAAAAGGCGTCGGAAAAGGACTCAATAACAGACAGGACAATTCAAAATGACATTGCAAAGCTGAAAAAGCTGGGAATCCTTTCTCGCACAGGTGGTCGCAAGAATGGCGAATGGGTTATCTTAATCGGAAAAGAAGAATGAATAAAGCATCACTCATAGCTATTAACCGCCTAAGAATAGGAACGGATGGGCATGGGGTCACCACTCTGGTTGCATTCCATGGTTGTCCATTGCATTGTCATTATTGCCTCAACCCTGAATGTTTAGAGCCTAATGCCAAAGTCTTGGAAATGTCACCAGAAGAGGTGATGGCAAAATAAGATATAGTAAAACCGAATTGCCACAAGGTTTGCTGTGAGGTGCCTTGTGGCAATCGGGGTGTTAAGAGGAGTCGGTCAAGGGACTGGAAACATTCAGCTGATGAAGCGTAGCTTTCGGCGATTGCGGGTTGGGCGGACGGCGAAGTGGAGCCAGATGGCGCCGCGGGCGTTGCGCTCGATGAGGAGTTCGTCGAAGTCTGCGGTTGAACGAGCGCAAAGTGATGCTTGCATCTGCTTTGCCGAGTGTGAGCAGACTCGGCTGGAAGTCAAATCCTCACCGCTTTCATCGCTGATGTCCAGCAGGATGACAGCATAGCGCAAGGCTTGTTCCATGCCGCTGACGCGAATGTCGGCGGCGCAGCCGGTGAGGTGGTTGGAGGTCGCGGCACCGCCAACGGCTT
>CAMVUB010000022.1 GCA_947170495.1 uncultured Prevotellaceae bacterium | reverse complement strand
TTAAGTTCCTATTCTTCAACCGCAAAGGCTGGCGCAGTGTATCAATGGTCGCTGCGCTCAAAATGAAAGCAAAAATTATATGTGAATATTAAAGTAAAAATTTTTGTTTCAAAAAAATCAAATTTAAGTTCCCTCCCCTCGCGCCTGCGCGATAAATTATAAGGTATTTCGCATCTTTTCTTGCAAAATCTTTTGCCAATTAGATGATATTGCGTACATTTGCGCCGATTTACGCATAATCTCTAACAAAAATAACTAACAAACTTTATCAACAAATGAAAAGAAAACTACTATTAGCCCTCACTATGCTCACAGCTGGAGCGGGCTGTTTGTGGGCTGACAAGGTTGATGTAACTAGTCAGTACATCTCAAACCCCAACTTCGAGGGTACAGCTGCAATCACAACAGAGTACAAAACCTATCACAAAGACGTAGCTGATGGCGGCGTCAGCGGCCTTATTGCCATCAACGGCTGGATTCCTCAGAATCCTGCTGGAGATGCACATGCTGGCGGTCCTGTGACATACGGATCTTCTGTTAAAGTGTCTGGACAGAATGCTCCTTCGAAGCCTGATGGAGGTGCAAATGAAACGGCTTTAGGTGTTGTTTCAACTTGGGGAGCAGATGCTCAGTACCTTTCTGATGCCGTAACTCTGCCCGCAGGTGATTATACGGTGACTGTTAAGTATTACAATACGACCTCTGGCACGATTAAAGCCAATTACTTCGGTTTCAAAGAGTCCGGTGGTACAACTCATTATGGCTCAAATAAGGCATTTACCACTACAGCAACTTGGACAACTGAGGTTGTAGAATTTACTCTCGCATCAGAAACTACAGGTCAGTTCTCTGTCGGTTTGGCCATGGATGGAGGTAATGGCAGTGCTGTTCACCTTTTCTTGGATAACATAAAGGTTGAATATGATGGTGCAGGTCACACTGCTCCCAGTCTTGGACTTCGCGCTGATGTCGGCGAAAGTATTTCCCTTGACAATTTCATTCCCGCAGCAAGTAACTACACGCTGGAGGTTGAAGGTACTATAGGCACTCCTATCATTATCGCAGGTGCTGGCATCAACTATACGCCCACTACAAATGCGACAGTTCGCTTTGCAAAGGCTGACGGCAGTGTGTATGTTTACGAGGGTACTGATTTTATCGGTGTTATTGCTGCAGGAACTCCTGCCTTTAGTCCAAACATTTTCACCATTGCAACAGCAGGTGGCGCTAATAACAAACTTCAGAATGGTGACTTTAGTACCGTTGGAGATAAATTAGCAGATAACAAATATAAATTTGGTACTCCTTGGACGTCAAATCGTGAAGAAGGATCTTCAGGCGTACGCATCAACCAATCAGGATCACTATATCGTATGTGCTGGCGTGGTAAAGGCGACTCAAAATACTTTGGCCAGCCAATCACTGGTTTGAAGCCCAATCGCACTTATCAAGCATCTGTCTGCCAGGTTGACCAAGGTAATGGATGGGCCGACTTTAATATCGGAATCGGTGCAGCAGCAGGTGGAATAGAATTAGCATCCAGTAAATTTACATTGGGAAGAAAGGGTAGTAGCGGTGATGACCAATATGCATATAAAGGCGTATGGTACACAACCTTCACCACCCCCAGTACGATAGAAGAAGCAACTACCTACTATTTTACGTTTGCCAACACAAATAATGGTAGCCATACCGATGCTCTAACTCAGCTTGAGTGGATTGCCCTTGCCGAGATGGAAGCACAGCCTATTACCGGCGTAAGCTCTGCTAAGTACACAGCGGATGGTGCTTTCCGTCCTGCTACTCCGAAGGATGCATATGACGACGCAAAGACAACAGCTATTGCAGCAAGAGATAATGCAAGCTACAACGTTGTTACAGGTTCAGAGCGTGAAACTCTTATTGGTTACATCAATGCTGACGAACCTACGACCACCGAAGGTTACAATACAGCTGCCGCCAATTTGACAAGTGCAACCAATGCTCTGATTAACGCCGCGCCTCACTATCAGGCTCTGATTGATGCACAGGCTGCTGTGCCTAATTTGGCATACGCCTCCACCAGCGCATCCGCATTTAAGACCGCCGTTGCTACAAGTGCCAGTGATGCTGACGCTAAGGTGGCATCAATGACAACCGACATCCGTGCATACTACGAGAGCCACGCTCTGGCAGAGGGTGTTGCATGTCCTATAAACCGCACAAGTGCTATTGCTAACCCCGATGCAATGAATGCGAACAATGGATGGACTTGGGAGGGAACTAAAAATGATCCTAAGAACAACGAGCCTTGGACAGACGCTTCAGGTAGCACTTCTCATTGGTACTTTGATGGTGGCAACTGGAATGGTTCTTCTTGGACCACAACCATGCGTCAGACCATTACTCTTCCTGCTGGTACGTATCTCCTGACTGCCAAGGGACGCGCTGCGACCAACACAACCTTGACGATGGGAGTCGGTGGCGAAAGTGTTGAACTTCCTCATGTTGGCAGTTCCGGCAACGTCTTCAACCGTGGATGGGGCGATGCCTCTGTTGAATTTACTGCTGATGGCAGTGATGTAGAGATTCTTGTTACAGCAACTTCTTCTACGGTTCACGAGTGGTTCTCTATTGGTGACTTCCGTCTTGTAAGAATAGATGCTACTGCAGCCGAAGCTTCCGATTACACAGCATTAAGTGACGCTATTACTGCAGCAGCTCATACACTTGGTTTCGAGGATGGTCAATATGCGCCATACACTAATGCTGAAGCCCTTACATATATTGCAAAAGGTAACGCCGTTAATCCATCCATAAATAACGCAAAGGACGAAATCAACGCCTTGACTACGGCTATCACTAATGCCTCCTGGACTGCGAACTCTGGCGATGTGGATGCTATTTACAACCAAGACTTCTCCGAAGGCGGTTGGACTCCGACTGCTTGGTCGAGCACAGGTTGGGCTGCTAAGGTGGATGATATCAATTCCAGTAGCAGCATTTCAAAGACAGGTAAGGGCTGGCGTCCTAATACAGGAACTATCACTTATGGTAATACAGGCGTTTACACGATGCCTCTGGTAGGTAACCAACTCTACAAGCTGACATTTAAGTATGGCGCTTGGGATAGCTGGTCTGTTCCAACAATCTCTGTTCTTAATGCTGAAGATGGTTTAGCGGCTACAGAACTGCCGGGAACAAACACCAATTACAAGACAGCGATGAATACTTGGACGATGTATTTCAAGACTGGTGCGGCAGGCAACTACATCTTGAGCATGAATGCCACATATAATATGGTTTATACAGACGTCAGCCTCGTGAAGGCTGACGCCGCAGAGACAACGCTTTCTTCTGGAACGGTAGCAAACAATACATTCTTCCAGGAGCTGACCCTCGGTGGTCGCACGTTCTCAAACGAGAAATGGAACACGCTGTGCGTGCCCTTCGACTTCCCGACATCCACGTTTGCAGAGGTGAAAGTTTTGGACGCCATCACGGTTGCGGGTGATAATGCTTCTATGTCGTTTGTCGATGCAGGCGAAACTGTTACTGCTGGTACACCGTGCTTGGTGAAGGCATCATCTGCTGATTACGCTTTAGTGCTCAACAATGTGAAGGTGAATGCTTCCACAACGGCTGGTAGCACCGCGAAGGAAGATGGTACCCCCACTACTACTGTTACATATGTCGGTACATTCACAAGCGTTGCTTTGACCGATGCCAACAGCAATGCATGGGTGGTTAGCAACAACCAACTGTGGAATGTGGACAGCGATGTGACCGTAGGTGCTTATCGCGCTTACTTCACCGTGGACGTTCCCAGTGGTGGTGATGTTAAGTCCCTGTCCTTCGATGAACTTGTTGATGGCATCAAGACAATTGACAATGGAAAGTTGACAATTGACAATGGTGAGATCTTCAACCTCGCTGGTCAGAAGATGAGCAAGCTGCAGCGCGGCGTGAACATCGTGAACGGCAAGAAAGTGCTCGTGAAATAAAATGAGAACAGGAACTTAAATCTGGCATAAATTCAAACTTAAATAAAGATTTATGTGATGATTTGCGTCAGATTTAAGTTCCCATCAAATAACATTTAAGTTCAAAGACAACAATGAAAAAGACATATATCATACCCGCAACCGCAGTGGTTATGCTCTCTCAGACAGACGCACTTCTTGTCTCCCTCTCAGGTGGTAGCACGCTGGGAACAGGCGGTACAACAAACGGTAACGTCACGACTTCAGACACCAAGACCTCTGGTGACTGGAGCGACATTTGGAACAATAAGTAAGAAGCCTCACCCCCGCCCCCTCTCCAAAGGGCGAGGGGAGTAGAAACCTTCCCTTCGCGCCCTGCACTCGTTCGTGAGTCGCAGGGCGCGATGTTTTGTACAGTGAGACAATCGTAGGATTGGAAAAGTGTACAAAATAGGCCTATTTCATATTGGAAAAGTGTAAGAAATAGGTCTATTTCATGTTGGAAAAGTGTAAATTTTGACTTCTTTTCTTGCTCGTTTCAATTGAAAATCATACTTTTGCAGCGAACAAGGCAAGATTATAGAAGAAAACATCATGATAAAACGTAAAATCAGCCCGTTTGTCCATGACTTTATCACGCATGATAAGCGTGCTTTATTAGTGACCGGCGCTCGACAAGTCGGAAAGACATTCCTGATAAGAAAGATCGGGAAAGAATGCTTCGAGTATGTCGTTGAAGTGAATTTCCTGGAACAGCCTGATGCCGTGGGAATCTTCCAAGAGACCCAGAGTGCTCGGGACATCTTGCTGCGGCTCTCGGCATTTGTCAACAAGCCTTTGGTCCCAGGCAAGACTCTTATTTTCTTCGACGAAGTGCAGGAGTGTAAGGAAATCGTTACGGCCATCAAATTCCTCGTGGATGAAGGCAGTTACAAATATGTGATGAGCGGCTCGCTTCTGGGCGTGGAGCTGAAAGACCTGCGCAGCGTGCCTGTGGGATATATGGATGAAATAGAAATGTATCCCTTAGACCTCGTGGAGTTCTTTGCAGCTATCGGCATTGGCGACGATGTGGTCACTCATTTGCGCGAGGCGTATGAACAGCAGCGACCTGTAGATACGTTCATCCACCAGCGAATGTTGGAGGCAATACGCTTGTATCTCATCATGGGAGGCATGCCTGCAGCCGTGCAGAAATATCTTGATACGAATAACCTGAGGAAGGTGTATGAGGAGCAACGAGGCATTATCAGAACCTATAAACGTGACATCACGCGCTATGATCCTGAGCGCAAACTTCAGATAGAGGAAATCTATGACCTGATTCCTTCGGAACTCAATGCGAAGAACAAGAGGTTCATTCTCAAAGAGCTGAATGAGAAAGCGCGCTTCAACAGATATGAAGACAGCTTTGTGTGGCTGAAAGATGCAGGGGTCGCTATTCCCACCTACAATCTGGAAGAGCCCAAGCTACCATTACTGCTCAACAAACAGCGCAATCTCTTCAAGCTGTTCCTGAATGATGTGGGGCTTCTGGCGGCCATGTATGGTGGTAACATACAGGCAAGGCTACTCAGCAAGGACTCAAACATCAACTTCGGTGGCATCTACGAAAACCTCGTGGCGCAGGAATTATACGCCCACGGCTTCGCGGTGGAACACGCCCTGTACTACTTCAACAGCAAGAAACAGGGCGAGCTGGATTTTGTCGTTGAACACGATAACAATGTCGTACCGATTGAAGTCAAGTCCGGCAAGGACTATGCACGGCACAATGCGCTATCCAATATCATGGGAAATGAGGAGTATCAAATCGCATCAGCTGCTGTCTTTTGTCAAGACAATGTGCACACGCAAGGGCGCATCACCTATTATCCCATTTACATGATTGCCTTCATGGAACAAGCCCAGCCCGCAGACACTATCTATCACTTCAATCTTGCGGGATTGGGAGATAAGTGAAGCGTTACTTCCTCGCGTACACGCGGACATATTCTATTTCGTAGCGCAGGGGGAAGGCGGTGTCGTCGATGGGGCCGCCGTTGTCGCCGCCTAAGGCGAGGTTCAGGAGAATGTACTGCGGACGGGTGAAGGGTTGTATCAATAGTCAGACGGGAAAAAGCGTGTGGGGGGTGATGAAGGAGCTGCGGATGCGCCATTCTTTGGGGTAGAGGTTGTTGGCGCGAGTGCCGAGGTTCTTGACGAGGCCGAGGCGCTGGCCGCGGAAGCAGACCTGCACGATGCCGCGTGGGGTGTCGGGGGGCAGGACGAGGGCTTCGCGCTGGAGGTAGCGGATGGCATCGTCGAGGGAGAGCTCTACGCGTGGGGCGTCGGGGGCATCGAGTTGGTCGGTGGGGAGGGTCGGCAGCTTGGAGAAAGCGGCGATGAAATCGTCGTTTTTCGCATGCTGCTCGGCTTCGCCGTCCTTCTGCAGGACGGCACAGAAGAAGCCCTCGCCGCGTACCCTCCCGGGGAGAAAATGGAGCCCCCCTGTGGTCCCCCGGCGGGGGACGGTTGAGGGTTGAGGGTTGAGGGATGAGGGTTGAGAGGGGGACTGCAAGGGGTCTTTGAGGTTCCAAGTGGGATCGATGGGGATGGGGAGGAGGGTGGCGCCGAGGTGGCGGGCAATCCATTCGACATTGTCCTCATCTTCCTCGGGGTTGAAGGTGCAGGTGCTGTAGATGAGGATGCCGCCGGGGCGCAGGGCGGGCCAGATGTCCTCGACGATGGTGCGCTGCAGGGCGGCACACTCGGCCACAAACGACGGAGACCACTGCCGCACGGCTTCTTCCTCCTTACGCATCATTCCTTCACCGGAGCAGGGGACGTCGGCCAGGATGAGGTCGAAATGGCGCTTGCCGCGTAGGGCTTTCGTGAGGTCGCGGGCGTAGGTTTGCGTCACGAGGACATTTGGATGGCCCCATTTGGCGAGGTTCTCTGCCAACACCTGTGCACGCGCACGGAGAGGTTCATTGCTCACCAGCAGGCAGTCGTCGGGCAGCAGCGAACGCAGCAGCGTGCTCTTGCCGCCAGGGGCAGCACAGAGATCGAGGGCAGCGGTAATGCCCTGCGACCAGCGGGGCATTACCGCTGCACGCAACACATGGGCCAAAAACATGGAGCTGGCTTCCTGAACGTAGTAGGCACCGGCGTGGAGGAGCGGGTCGGCAGTGAACTGCGGGCGCTCACGCAGGTAGAAGCCCTCCGGACACCAAGGCACGCGACCGTCGGCACCTTCGGGTTCAAGGTCTATGGGCAGGCGTCGGGGGTTGAGGCGTATGCTGACAGCGGGCTCGCCGTCCAAGCCCTGCAGCAAAGCCTCCACATCCTCCCTACTCCACCGCGCGGCGAAGTAGCATTCAAAGTCTTTCGGTAGTTTCATGGTACAAAGGTAGGGAAAAGTTTAAAGTTTAAGGTTTAAAGTTTAAAGTTTTAGGGAGTTTTCGTGATTATTTTACTAATTTTGCCGCGGAAAACGACAGAACGATGAAACAATACCTCGATTTACTACAGCGCATCCTCGATGAGGGTGCTGTGAAGACCGATCGCACGGGCACGGGCACGAAGAGCGTGTTCGGCCACCAGATGCGGTTCCACATGGCCGACGGCTTTCCCCTGTTGACCACCAAGAAGCTACACCTGCGCAGCATCATACACGAGCTGTTATGGTTCCTCAAGGGGGACACCAATATCCAATACCTCCACGACAATAAGGTGACGATATGGGATGAGTGGGCCGATGAGAACGGCGACCTGGGGCCTGTGTATGGCCACCAGTGGCGGTCGTGGCCCGACTACAACGGCGGCACCATCGACCAGATTGCCAACGTGGTGGATCTCATCAAGCACCACCCCGACTCACGGCGAATGATGGTGTCGGCATGGAACGTGGCCGAGGTGGATAAGATGGCGCTGCCGCCCTGCCACTGCCTGTTCCAGTTCTATGTTGCCGACGGCCGCCTGAGCCTGCAGCTCTACCAACGATCGGCGGACACGTTCCTGGGTGTGCCGTTCAACATCGCGTCCTACGCCCTGCTGCTGCAGATGATGGCGCAGGTCACGGGACTCGAAGCGGGCGATTTCATCCACACGACGGGTGACACACATCTCTACCTGAACCATATCGAGCAGGCACAGTTGCAGCTGACGCGCACGCCGCGACCCCTGCCCCGCATGGTGATCAATCCCGACGTGAAAGACCTCTTCGCCTTCCGCTACGAGGATTTCCAACTTGAAGGCTACGACCCGTGGCCGCATATTAAGGCGGAGGTAGCGGTCTAGGGACTCACCCCCGACCCCTCTCTACGCAGAGAGGGGAGTATATACCTAAGCATCTATAAAAGATTTCACTTAAGCACCTATCAAGTTTTTATTTTCATGAGTACCAGTTCACAAAACATCATACGCCCCTCTCTGGTTAGAGAGGGGTCGGGGGTGAGTCTTGTAGCGGCGGTGGCGGAGAATGGGGCCATCGGACATGAGAACAAACTGCTGTACTGGTTGCCCAACGACCTGAAGCGGTTCAAGGCACTCACGACAGGACATACCATCGTGATGGGCCGCAAGACGTTTGAGTCGCTGCCCAAGGGGGCGCTGCCCAACCGCAGGAACATCGTGCTGACGAGAAATGCCGATTTCACCGCCGAAAACGTGGAGGTATTCGCTTCGCTGGAGCAGGCCTTGGCTGCCTGCAAGCCCGACGAGGAGGTCTTCGTTATTGGTGGTGCCAGCGTGTATGCCGAAGCGCTGCCCTACGCCGATAAGCTGCAACTGACATTGGTACACGACACACCCGCAGCTGCCGATGTATTCTTCCCACAGCTGAACCCGGATGAATGGAAGGTGACAGCAAAAGAACACCACGACGCCGACGAGCGCCATGCGTTTGACTACACGTTCATAGATTATGAACGTCGTTTAAGGTTTAAAGTTTAAGGTTTAATGGTTTAATGGGTCGCTACGCTCAAAATTAAAGCAAAAATTATAAATAAAATTAAAACAAAAATTTTTGTTTCAAATTTTGAGGAACCGAGAAAGCAGTGAGAGCCATGATGCTCGCATCAATGGCCGAGTCGCGTTCGAGGACGACAAAGTCAACGAAGTGACGACCAGAATATAAGTATTCAAGGAGTTCAAGAGTTCAAGAGAATGCGAGTAGTAGCTGGGAAATATAAAGGGCGGCATTTCGAGGTGCCGCGAAGCTTCAAGGCACGTCCCACGACGGACTTTGCCAAGGAGAACTTGTTCAATGTCCTGCGCTCATATGTGGATTTCGAGGAGGAGGCCCCGCAGGCACTCGACCTCTTTGCCGGCACGGGTAGCATCACGCTGGAACTGCTCTCGCGAGGCTGCGCTCATGTGACAGCAGTAGAACTGGACCCGCAGCATATCTCTTTCATCCGTCAGTTCCTGCGCCAGCTGAAGGCTGAGGACGATGTTACGCTTCTGCGTGCCGACGTTCTTCGCTTCCTTAAGAAAGCCCCAGGCTCCTATGACTTCATCTTTGCGGATCCGCCCTACGCACTGCCACAGTTAGAGCAGCTGCCAGACCTCATTTTTAATGATGAATTAGGATTGATGAATGATGAATACAATCAAATATCATCAAACAACAATCATCAATCATCAATCAACAATCATCAATTGTTAAAGGAGGGGGGACTGTTCGTTTTGGAGCACGGCAAGACGCAGGATTTCTCCGAACACCCCCATTTCATCGGACATCGCGCCTACGGTAGCGTTAACTTCTCCTTCTTCCGCTAAGAGTTTCTTAAACCCTTAAACCCCTTAAACCCTCCTCACATAATCTATAAAGGTATAGTCAAAAGCATGGCGCTCATCCGCGTCGTGCTTTTCTTCTACCTCCACTTTCCTTTCATCAGCGTTAAGCGTGGGGAAGAAAGCGTCGGCTTCTGCTGGCGTGTCGTGTACCAGTGTCAGGCAGAGGCGGTCGGCATAGGGTAGCGCCTCCTTATAGACGCTGGCACCACCGATGATGAACACCTCCTCGTCTGCGCTGCACGCCGCCAACGCCTGTTTCAACGATGCAAAGGTCTCTGTGTTTTCTGCGGTGAAATCGGCGTTTCTCGTCAGTACGATGTTCCTACGATTGGGCAATGCGCCCTTGGGCAGCGACTCAAACGTCTTGCGACCCATTACGATGGTGTGACCCGTCGTGAGTGCCTTGAAACGCTTCAGGTCGTTGGGCAACCAATAAAGTAGCTTGTTCTGGAATCCGATGGCCCCGTTCTCCGCCACCGCTGCTATAAGTGTCAGCATGCTCTATAACTTTAAACTCTAAACTCTCAAAAAAACTCCCCTCTTTGGTCTCCCCTCTTTGAAAGAGAGGGGGCGGGGGTGAGTCTTACAATCTATTCAGCAGCAGCGCCTTCAGGTCTGCGGGTACTTGCTTCTCATGAGCCAGGGGCACATTGGGGAAGATGGCCTTGTGGAGGACGGTCTGCACATTGACAATATACTCCGCCAACGCCTTGCGCAGGGGCTCGGCATCGGATGCCGACTGATAGCAAAGCACCAGGTGGTCGTTGCGGTTGTCGAAGCCTAACGTCTGCCAGATGTTCAGCGTGTAGTATAGCGTGTCGATGAGATGGTCGGAGTGGAACGTGTTGGCCAGCCACAGGTGTCCGTCCTTGAAGGCGAACAGCGAGAAGCCTTTCTCCTCGGGGCACATATAGAGGTAGCGGGCATTACCCTGGCGATAGTCCTCGTCGAAATGAAGGAGACGCTCCATCAGCATGGCACGCGAAGCGAAGAGGCGCGCCGTGGGATAGTACTGGAGGATGGCCTCCTCGACCTCACGCGGGATGGCGTAGATCTCCACCGACTCCAACTGTGGCTGGATGGTGTAGGCTACGCGCAGCTCATCGATGTTCTGCGAGGCAAAGACGTGGCCATAGACGGCAGCGGCCTCATCGCGATGGAACTCCTCCAGCGGCACACGCGTGGCGGGGGAGCACAGCAGGACATAGGTCTGGTCGATCTGACGGTTGAAATAGTCGGGGCGGCTCAGTTCATGCTGCAGCTGCTGGGCCAGAGGCACGCTGTCCGTGGTGCGGAAATGTTCGCCGCGCACAAGGCTGCTCGTCTGCGGGTCACAGACGAAAAAAGAAAATCCATCCGCGTGTATGCGGATGGATAGACTTAGCGGATGATAGGATTTATTCCCAGTTGCCGGCATTGTTGTTCCAGTTGCTGAGGTCACCAATCTTCAAACCGGGATAGTTGCCCATATCGTCGGCCAGCTGACGGCGGTTGACGATGAGGCGGTCACCATTGCGGCCCATGCCCTTGAGGAAGGACTCATCGGGAGCGCAGCACTCCATGACATACTGAGTGGTACCGGAGCGCGTGATACTCAGGAACGTGTTCAGCTGGAAGGTGTCACCCTGAGCATAAGGAATATAGCGCAGGCTGTCGGGATCGAAGTCGGGGCCGAAGAGGGAGTCGCAGAGGTTCACCCATGTGGTGTCGCGACGGAAGCCCTGCAGGCCGTTGGCAGCGATGGCGGCAGCGTCGCCACTGTTCACGATGGCAGCAGCCTTGGCCTCGGTGAGACCCTTCTCCATCTGTTCATCGGAAAGGGTTCCTTCCTTGACAATCTTAGGAATACGGCCGTTGCGCACAAATTCCACGAGTTTCCACAAGCTGTCGCAGTAGGCAGCCTCGGGGCTCTGGAGCTTGTACTCCTCCTCGGCGTCCTTGATCTGAAGCAGACGGGCCTTGACGGCGTTTTCACGAACGGTCACTTCCTTCTGGAAGTCGATGTCATCCTGGATGCTACGCCAGCAAATGAAGAGCAATCCAATGACACAAAGTGCTAAAAGTGCATTAAAAATCTTTTTCATAACGCGTATATGAAGCTTTTTGTTTATATTTGCATCGCAAAAGTAGCAAGAATTATTTGAATACACCGCATCTTCATTGATTTTTTTCGCTTTCAATGACAATAAAAGACCAAATGAGGGGTTTCATCCTCGAGAAATTCGGGTTTCAGCCCACCGAAGAGCAGGAAAATGCCGTCAGTATGATGGCTGACTTCCTGTTTGCACAACAACGTGACTCGGTGTTCGTGTTGCGAGGCTATGCCGGCACGGGAAAGACATCGCTCGTGGGCGCCCTCGTGAAGTGCATGGATGCCCTGCAACAGCGCACGGTGCTGATGGCTCCGACGGGTCGTGCAGCCAAAGTCTTTGCCTTGAACGCCTGTCACACGGCCTACACCATCCATAAACGTATCTATCGGCAGAAGACGTTCACGGGCGAGATGACGGACTTCACGCAGAATGTCAACCTGCTCAAGCACACGCTGTTCATTGTCGATGAAGCCTCGATGATCAGCAACGAAGGGGGCTACGGCAGCGTCTTCGGCACGGGGCGTCTGCTGGACGACCTGATTCAGTTCGTCTATTCCGGCGAGGGCTGCCGACTGATGCTGGTGGGCGATACGGCGCAGCTGCCACCCGTCGGCGAGGAGCTCAGCCCAGCATTGGAGCCTGACTTCCTGGCCGGCTACGGTCTGGAGGTGCAGCAGATTACGCTCACGCAGGTGGTGCGACAGCTGTCGGACAGCGGCATCCTGTGGAATGCCACCATGCTGAGGCAGCTCATCACGGATGAGGAGGTATATGCCTTCCCACACCTGCGCGTGACGGGCTTCCCCGATATCCGCGTGATGCCCGGCGACGAGCTCATCGAGGCGCTGGAAGACTCCTACTACCGCTGCGGCACAGACCAGACCATCGTTATCACGCGCTCCAACAAGCGCGCCAACGCCTTCAACCAAGGCATCCGAGGGCGCATCCTCGGCTATGAGGAGGAGCTGACGAGCGGCGACCAGCTGATGATCGTCAAGAACAACTACCACTGGGTGCAGCCCGAGGGTGTGACGGAGGGCGAGGAGGAACGCGCCACGATGGATTTCATCGCCAACGGCGACGTGGCCACCATCCGGCGCTATCGCAACGAACGCGAGCAGCACGGCTTCCGCTTCGTAGATGTCACGCTGCGCTTCCCCGACTACAACGACATGGAGGTGGAAGCCACCGCCATCCTCGACACACTCACCAGCGAGGCGCCCGCCCTCACGCGAGAGCAGCAGGAGACGCTGTTCCAACACGTGTGGGACGACTACCCCGAGAAGCACAACAAGCGCGACCGCATGAAAGCCGTGAAGGAAGACCCCTTCTTCAACGCCCTGCAGATCAAATACGCCTATGCCGTCACCTGCCACAAGGCACAGGGCGGACAGTGGCAGCGCGTGTTCATCGACCAAGGCTATATGACGGAGGACATGCTCTCCCCCGATTACTTCCGCTGGCTCTACACCGCGCTGACGCGCGCCACAGAAAACGTCTATCTCGTGAACTGGCCCGCCATAGAAACAACGATGGCCGCCCCCGAGTAGAGAGCGGCCATCATTCAATGGATAACTATTAGTTTCTGCGCGTTGCAGAGTAGTTGATCTTCAAAGCCCACGACTTACGCAGCACTTCCTTGATATCGGTGATGATACCCATCTGGGTGTGCTGGTCAATCTTCATGGACATCACCTGCGAGGCAGGGTCAGGCATCGTCGTACGCTCCTGCGCCACGAAGTCCATCACCTCACGCGGCTCGGCATAGCGGTCGTTGAGCTGAATGCGGGTACCGCTACCCATCTGTGCGCGAAGCTGGTCGGTGGGAGGACCGACATAGATGAACGACACGCAGGACTTCTTCTCCAGCTTCTCGAGTTCCGTACCGGAAGGAACGGTGAACTTCACCTTCAGCGTCACCTCACGCATGGTGGTAACGATCATGAAGAAGAACAGGATGGTGAAGATCAAGTCGGGGAGAGATGAAGTGTTCATCTCCGGCATTTCTCTTTTTCCTTGTTTTTTAGCCATGATTAGTTTCCTCCATAGTTTTTGGGTTCAGCCTCAGATATCTTCTGGGGGTAGTACGTGCGGATAGCAACCTGCTCATCCTCGGAGCAACGGGCGTAGGGGTGACCGAACTTGGCGATGGCCAAGTCGTCGCGCAGCTCGTTGTAGGCGGCTACCAGTTCGTTCTGTACCTGGAAATAAATGTTATAGGGCGTACCGCGGTCGGTCTGCACGGAGATGACATGCTTGTCAGTGACATAGCACGTACCGAGCAGGTCGATGACCTTGGCATGCTTCTCGGGGAGCTTGGGCGAGTTGGCGCGGTTCTCAATGAACTCCTTGGCGCGGGCACGCAGCTGACCTATATCGATGAAGTCATGGTTGACCATCAAGTAGCCAGCAGCGTTGAGACGCACGTTGAGCACATTGCGCTCCTTCACGTCAATCTGTGCATCTTCCTGATTGGGCTCGGGCGGCTGCGGGAGGCGGCGGGCCAGACCCATATCGGTGTCCATAGAGGTGGTCACCAGGAAGAAGATCAGCAGGATGAAAGAGATGTCCGCCGTTGAACTGGAGTTCAGCCCAGGCACTTTCTTCTTCTTTCTTGCCATAGTTTATATTGGACAATTTTACGATTTACAATTTTACAATTTTCCTCCGATTCGACAACCTACAATTCAACAATGAATTGTCAAATTGTAAATTGTCCAATCGTCCAATAGGATTACTCCTTCGGGGTAGCACTCTTGGTGAGATAGCCGCTCATGCTGACGACGACAGCCACCACAGCGATGACTGCGAGGATGTAGATGGTGAGCAGCCACATGTCAACAACCGTAACCATGCCTGCGGAAGTCGTGACACCAGACACCGTGGTGTAGGCTTCCTCACCCAGACCGGAGATGACACCGATGATGAGAGCTACGATGACAGTGCCCCAGGTGCACAGCGTGATCTTACCGCTGGGAATGCCGGTGGGGTTGGGACCTGTGTTACCAGAGTTGATGGTAGCACCACGGACGAGGCTCCAGATGGTGAGGCCTGCCGTGACGAAAAACAGCGCGTACATCAGGATCAAGACGAGATCCGTGAGTGCCGGCGATACGTGTACACCATCGAAGTCCATGTTGTTGTAATCGATCAGGAAGAACAGAAGGAAACACAACACGCCAAGACCGATGCAAGAGTACAACGCGATACTGGACAGTTTCTCGAGTTTCATAATTTACTAAGGTTTTTTAAGGGTTAAACCTTAATGATTACTTCTTGCACTTCGGGGACTTCACGCACATGTCGAGCAGGCTCATAGCAGCCTCTTCCATGTTGGAGTTCAGAGCCTCCACGCGGCTGAGGACGTAGTTGTAGAACACCTGCAGAATCAGAGCGACCACGATACCGAAGATGGTGGTGATAAGGGCGACCTTCATACCACCGGCAACGACTGTCGGGCTGATATCACCTGCGCGCTCGATATCATCGAATGCCTGCACCATACCGATCACAGTGCCGAGGAAGCCGAGTGACGGAGCCATAGCGATGAACAGGGTAATCCAGGAGCAGTTCTCCTCGAGGTAAGCGCCCTGAACCTCAGCCTCAATATTGATACTGCGCTCGATGGTGGCGATGTCGTTCTGGTCCTCACTGGCCAGGCACTGCAAAGCCTTCTTGGACACCTGAGCCACAGGGCCGCGAGTGCCAGCGCAATATTCGATAGCCTCCTCAACCTTGTTGGCCTTCACCTTCTCAGCGAGAGTAGCCATGAACTTACGGGTGTTCACCTGAGCCAGCGTCAGATAGATCACACGCTCAATGCAGAATGCGAGACCCAGCACGAGGGCGATAGCTACGAGGCTCATGAAGCCTGCGTCACCTTCAATGAACTTGGTCTTCAGGGTCTTGTGCAGACCTTCTTCCTCCTCAACGGGAGCGACAGCCTCTTCTACAGCGGGAGCCTCTGCCTCTTCGGCGACACTGTCAGTAGCCTCAGCAGCTACGGAATCAACCTGCTCGGCAGCAGCCTCTTCAGCTACTTCGTCCTGAGCCATTACGGAGGGTGTCATGCCAAAGGAGAAGGCAGCCACCATTGCAACAATTGCAAAATACTTTTTCATTTTGTTTTTGATTTAATAATGAATGAATTTGTTATTTGATGTCTGATTATATCGCTATTTCGGGACAAAAATATCTTTTTTTTCTTGAAGCCTCAACATTTTCCTGCAAAAAGTTTACTTCGGAGGGCTTTTTTCCTGCTTTTTCACCTCGGAAGTACACTTTATTGGCATTTTGGGAAGGTGTTAAGGGCATTTTGGGTCGTTTCAGCGGCCACTTCCTCGGCACTCACACCATAGATGTCTGACAAGCGGTCTATCACATGGGGTATGAAGGCCGTTTCGTTGCGCTTTCCACGGTGGGGAGCAGGGGCCAGATAAGGGGCATCGGTCTCCAAGATGATTCGCGAGAGTGGCACGACGTTCCGCAGCACCTCACCGAGATGACTGTTCTTGAAGGTCAGCACACCTCCGATGCCGAGCATGAAGCCGGGGAAGGTGGAGAGCAGTTCCTCCGCCACCTCCTCACTGCCGCTGAAGCAGTGGAAGCAACCGGTCGGTTGAGAGTTGAGGGTTGAGGGTTGAGGGTTGAGGGTTGAGGGTTGAGGGTTGAGGAAGTTTTTCAGAACTGTCACTAGTTCGCGATGGGCCTTGCGGGTATGTATCATGAGAGGGAGGTGATAGCGGACGGCCCATTCTATCTGGCGGGCGAAGACCTGCTGTTGCTCTTCATAACGCGAGCGGTCCCAATAATAATCGAGTCCGACCTCGCCCACGGCAATAAACGGGTGCTCGGGTGCAGCAAGCAGCGCCTCCATCTCATCAAGCACCGTGCTCCAATCGTCACCGATGTCCTCGGGGTGCAGGCCTATCATGGGGTAAAGGAATCCCGGATGCTTCTGCGCCAATGTGAGCATGGGCTCCACGGTGGCCGCATTGATATTGGGCAGGAACACCTTGATGGCACCTGCCTCGCGGGCACGTGAGACGACGTCGTCTCTGTCGTTGTCAAAGGCTTCGTCGTACAGGTGGCTATGGGTGTCGATGAACAAGTTGAGAGTTGAGAGTTTAAAGTTTAATGTTTAAGGTTTAAAGTTGAGGGGTGAGGGTTAGGATTTTCTGCCGAAGAGGGCGAGGGCTAAGTGGCGCAGGTTCTCCTTGCGCTCGTTGGGAAGCGCTACGGCATCGAGGTTGACGAAGGCGGCGTCGAAGTAAGCCTGGATGCGCTCCTCAGCCAACTGGCGCACGCCGATCTCGTTGTAAAGAGCCGTCACGGCGGCAATCTTCTCGCGAGCCGCCTCGGGCGTGGCGACCTCGGTGGCAAGCCATTTCTCCAAAGCTTCGCGCTGCGCGCTGTTAGCCAGTCGCAGGGCATTGATGAGCATGAAGGTCTTCTTTCCTTCGAGGATATCGCCACCGATGTTCTTGCCAAACGTCTTGGGGTCGCCATAGACATCCAGCAGGTCGTCCTGCAGTTGGAACGCAAGACCTATATTCTCGCCGAAGCGATACAGAAGGTCTGCATCTGCAGCTGGCGCATCGGCCTGGAGGGCACCTAACTTCAGGGCACAAGCCAAGAGGACGGAGGTCTTCAAGCGTATCATCTCAATATACTCCTCCTCGCGCACATCCATGCGACTCTCGAAGTCCATATCATACTGCTGCCCTTCACCAATCTCCAAAGCCGTCGCCGTGAACAGGTCCAGGACCGCCTTCAGGTGGTCGGCACTCGCCTGCCCCATCAGCTGATAGGCCAGCACGAGCATGGCATCGCCTGAGAGGATCGCGGTGTTCTCATCCCACACCTTATGCACCGTGGGCTTACCACGACGCATGTCGGCCTTGTCCATCACGTCATCGTGCAGGAGGGTATAGTTGTGGTACATCTCCAACCCCAAGGCGGTGGGGAGGACACGCTCCATATCGTCGCGATAGAGTTGGTATGCCATCAGCAGCAAGACCGGACGGATACGCTTTCCGCCCAATGACAACTCATATTTCACAGGTGTATATAGCCCCTCCGGCTGACGGTCCAAGGGCAGGTTGGCCAGCGCTTGATTAAAGAAGTCAAGGGTCTCTTGAAAGTTCTTCATAGGTCCTGTAAATGATTTTTTCCTTGATTGACTGAAAAAGAGGCTCCGCTTCTTTAGGCGCAGCCTCTTTATAAATTATATAATAAGGTGTAATTATTGCAGACGGAACATGACGGGCAAGTTGAAGCGCGAACGTACGGGCTTGTTACCCTGACGAGCGGGCTTCCACTTCGGCATCTCCTTGACCACGCGCTCAGCTTCCTTCGAGAGGGAGGGATCAGGAGAACGCAGCACCTTCACATCCACGATAGAACCGTCCTTGTTCACCACGAACTGTACGAACACACGGCCTTGGATACCCTGCTCCTGAGCGATAGCCGGGTACTTGATATGCTTGGCAAGCCAGTCATAGCAAGCCTGGTCGCCACCGGGGAACATGGCGTTCTCCTCTACGACCTCGAAGATGCGGTCATCATCGCCCTCTTCACGCACAGGACCTACAGGAGCTGCTACGACAGCCGTGGGAGCACCGGTACCTGTCACGGTGGAAATGGCCTGGTTGACTTCCTCGGAGGTCTGCACCTCTTCTTCGGCCAACTCTGTCTCATCATCCACGATGTTCAGGATCTCAGCCACCTTGGGAGCTGCTGCGGGCGGGGGAGCCATCTGTTCCTTCTGCGTAGTGATAGGAATCATGTCCTCCTCAAACGCACTCTCATAGATGGGTTCCAATTCTTCATACTTGATTTCACGGGTCGTGTACTCGAAAGCCACGAACATCACTGCGAGCGTCAGGACATAACCAAGCAGGAGGCTGGTGCCACGTTGGCCACGCAGTTCGTCAGTCATTGATTTAATTTCTTCCATAGGGATTATTGAGCTTTATCTAATTTCAATGGTAAATGGACACAATTCACGTGTCACGCGCCACAAAAGTAGGACATTTTTTTGATACATGAATTCCTTTCGGGCATTTTTTTCGCTTCAAGTGGCTTTTTTTATAAAAAAACGGGGTCTTTACACCCTAAAATGGGTATTCTTTACGTTATATAAAGGAAATAATGCGTAACTTTGTACGCAAAACCAAGACATGAGCATCAAAAAAATATGGATCGTGCTACTTTGTGCCTGCGGATGGTCCTCTGCGGGGGCACAAAACGAGAGTTCGTCGGTGTTTCACTTTCTGAAACTTCCGACGTCGGCTCATGCCATGGCACTGGGCGGCTTCAATGTCTCCATTCCCGACGATGACGCCTCGCTATTGTTCCAAAATCCGGCGCTCATGGCCAACGTGAGCGACAAGAGCATCAACCTCAGCTTCTTCACCTATATGCAAGGATGCAAGGCAGGTAATGCTTCGTGGGTGATGTCTCACGGCGAACGCGGTTCCTGGGGCGTCGGTGCGCAGTTCCTGGGCTACGGTTCCATGCGGGAATTCTCAGCCGAAGAGGTGGAACTGGGAACCTATTCAGCCTTAGACATGGCCATCAGCGGTGGCTACACCTATGCACTCACGGAACACCTCTCGGGAGGCGTCACGGGCAAGTTCATCTATTCTAAATACGGCAGCTATTCCGCCATCGGATTAGCGGCAGACCTGGGCGTGAACTATTGGAACGATGACATCGGCCTGTATATCTCTGCTGTGGCAGCCAACCTGGGCGGACAGGTGAAAGCTTTTGGCGACCATCATGAACGTTTACCCTTCGATCTGCGCATCGGCTTTACCCAGCAGCTGGCCAAAGCTCCTATTCGCATCTCCATCTCGTTTGTCGATCTGTCACGCTGGCGTACCACAGACTACTATACGGCTGGCGAGGAGCTCTCCGTGGGGCGCATCTTCACCAACCACCTCATCTTGGGATTGGACATCACCCCCATGGACCTCTTCTACATCTCGGCGGGTTACAACTTCCGTCGCGCATACGAGCTGAAAGCGGCAGGCAGCAGCCATGCCGCCGGTTTAACGTTGGGAGCAGGCATCAATGTGAAGAAGTTCAGCCTCGGTCTTTCCTACGCCAAGTACCATGTGTCCATGCCAGCTTTCATGATTACGGCACAATACCACCTTTAGGGTTTATGGTTGATGGTTTATGGTTTATGGTTTAAGGTTTAAAGTTTAAAGAGTTCAAGATATGAAAAAGATAACGATTGCCATTGACGGCCACAGCTCGTGCGGAAAGAGCACGATGGCCAAGGACTTAGCCCGTGAGATTGGCTATATCTACATCGACAGCGGCGCCATGTATCGCTGCTGCACCCTCTTCTGCATCCAACAGGGCCTCATCAATGCGGATGGCACCATCCAGGCCGACGAGCTAGAACGTCGCATGTCCGAAATACATGTATCTTTCCAGCTGAATGCTGAAACGGGACGCCCTGATGCTTACCTGAACGGCTTCTGTGTGGAACGTGATATTCGCACGATGGAAGTCTCCTCGCACGTCAGCCCCGTGGCAGCCCTGCCTTTCGTGCGTGCAGCGATGACAGCCCAGCAGCAGGCGATGGGACGCGAAGGCGGCATCGTGATGGACGGCCGGGACATCGGCACTGCCGTGTTCCCCCACGCGGAGCTGAAGATCTTCGTCACAGCTTCCGACGAGATTCGTGCACAGCGTCGCTACGATGAATTGGTGGCGAAAGGGGAACACCCCGACTTCAATGCCGTCCTTGAAAACCTGCGTGAACGCGACCGCATCGACTCCACGCGCGCCGTAGCTCCCCTGCGTCAGGCGCCCGATGCCCTCGTCCTTGACAACAGCCACCTCACCATTCCCGAACAGAAGCAGTGGCTGATAGAAAGGTTTAAGGAAAAGACCCTCCCCCCTACCCCTCCCTTGTAGGGCGGGGAGTAATTACCTGACAAGATTTATTTTTATCAATGAACAGCAAGGAGCAAGTAGCAATAGTGTCCACTCCCTTCCCTACAAGGGAGGGGCAGGGAGGTGGGTCTATTGAAATTGACACCGGTTCAGGTTTTTGCTTTGGCGTGACACGCGCCATCGGCAAGGCAGAGGAGGAGTTGCAGAATGGAAAACCTCTCTACTGCCTTGGTGACATTGTGCATAACGACCGCGAGGTAGAACGCCTGCAGGCTGCAGGGCTCATCACCATCGACCACGAGCAGTTTGCCGCCCTGCAGGATGCCAATGTGCTGTTGCGCGCACACGGCGAACCGCCCTCCACCTACGAACAGGCGCAACGCAATCATATCCATCTTATCGACGCCACCTGCCCTGTGGTCCTGCACCTACAAGAACGTATCAAGCGCGAGTACGATGCAGACACGAGCCATCGGAAACAAATCGTCATCTTCGGTAAGCGCGGTCATGCTGAGGTCTTGGGGCTGGTTGGGCAGACGGAAGGTACGGCCATTGTCATTGAAACACCCGAGGAAGCCACACGCCTTGACTTCCAACGGGACATCGCACTATACAGTCAAACCACAAAGTCGCTTGAAGGGTTCCGGCAAGTGGTGGAGTACATCCAACAACACATCAAGCCTTCGGCTACGTTTACGTACTACGACACCATCTGCCGCCAGGTTGCCAACCGCATTCCCCACATTCGTGAATTTGCCACGCAGCATGACATCGTTCTCTTCGTGTGTGGCCACAAGAGCAGCAATGGACACGCGCTTTTTCAAGAATGCTCGCGCGCGAACGCGCGTTCCTTTATGATTGAGCACCCCTCAGAGATTGCTCAGCACAGAGAACTCATTGATTTACTCCATGCGTTAGCCTCCCATGAGGACACGCATCCCCTTTCCATCGGCATCTGCGGAGCAACCTCCACGCCCAAATGGCTGATGGGTTCCTGTAAGACCGAGGTGGAAAAACTGCTTGCCTCACCTAATACTTAAATACCGATCCACCGACAAACTCACGCATAATGGACGTGGGGGGAATCTCCTTGTCAGAGATGGGAATAAAGTAGTGAATGAATTTCACGAGACGATGGGCTTCGCTGTACTCAGGACAGTTGCGAGGCACTGAAGCCAATATGATCTCCGCATGGGTGCGCAATACCGCAAATTCGATATTCAACGCCGAGTTAAACATCACGTCGGCATTCTCCTGGAAAGGAAGGATCCATTTCTCCTCAGCATCGCAGACATTCTTCCAATGACTGATGGTTTCCTGGGCTGAAAACGCTCCTTTGTTATAGTCGCGAATGATACGGCGCAACAGACGATTGTCCTGCGTGGGAATCCAATTGTGATCATCAAGGGATATATTGGTGAGCGCAGAGACAAAGATCTTGAACTTCATCGCATCGGGGATTCGTTCCGTGAGCATCGGGTTCAACGCATGAATGCCCTCGATAATCAGGACGCTGTCGTTCTGTAATTTCAGCCGCTTACCATTGTTCTCACGTTTGCCGGTCGTGAAATTGTATTCCGGAACCTCTACACGCTCCCCTGCCATGAGACGCGTGAGATGGTCCTCCAGCAGGTCACAATCGACGGCCTTGATATTGTCAAAATCATAGGATCCATCGGGTAAAAGAGGGGTATCTACGCGATTCACAAAATAGTCGTCCGTGGAGAATGACAAGGGTCGTAGGCCACAAGCCAGCAGCTGAATGCACAAACGCTTGCAGAAGGTGGTCTTACCAGAGCTGGAAGGACCTGTGATGAGGACGAGACGGATGGGATGCTCAGGATCGTGGAAACGCGCATCAATCTCCTCGGCGATCTTCACAATCTTCTTCTCCTGCAAGGCCTCACTGACCTGTATGAGCTCGGAAGCGTGTCCCTTGAGGATGGCTTTGTTGACATCGCCCGCGTTGGAATGGCGCATAATGATGTCCCAGTGCACCTTTTCAGCAAACATTGCATAGGTCTTCGGCTGATCCATCTTGGGTGCAAGACGATTGGCGTTATATCTGTCTGGCACACGCAGGAGGAGACCATCTTGGTAATGCTCCAGCCCCCACACCTTCAGATAGCCTGCCGACGGCACCAGCGGACCATAATAGTAATCCACCGTGTCACCCAGCATATAATAGTCGGAATAACTCTGTCCGCTGGTTTCCAACAGCTTCACCTTATCGGCAAAACCACGTTCACGGAAGATGCGAAGGGCCTCCTCCGTCGTGGCCTCGAAGCGGTGGAAGGGCTCATCCTGCTGAATGATCTCCTGCATCCGCTGGCGAATACGCTGCACATCCTCGTCGGTGAGTGGGTCTGCCTCACGTTTCTTGAAATTACAATAGTAACCACGTGACAGCGGATGTTCGATGAAGAGCTTGCTTCCGGGGAAGACATCGCACGTAGCCTTGTAGAGCACGAAGCACAACGAGCGGACATAGACCCGATGCCCTGAACCCGTACACGCGTCCAGGAACTCCACATCACGATTCTGATACAAGCGGAACTTCAGTCCCTGCGAGGCGTTATTCACTTTTGCCGACACCACAGGAAATGGCATCTGCAGCTCATCGGCAAATTCACGATAGGCATCCAACAAGGAGGTCCCTTCGGGGAAACTCTTCGTGACATTGTTGTTCTTGCAGCGAATCTGAAGCATAGGGCATATCGGTCATTAGAATGGCGCAAAGGTAAGGAAAAGTTTAAAGTTTATCGTCTAAAGTCCTAGTTTTTTGGTACCAGAATAGAAAGTTTGTCATATTTCGGCTTCTTTTTAATAGATTTTCTATATCTTTGCCGCATCTAAACGTTCATTTTCTCACGAAACACATGATAAGAACATGAAAATTGGTATTCTCTCCGCCATGACAAAAGAGCATGAGCAGCTCACGTCCCTGCTCACCGACGCCCACACCGAACAGGAAGGGCGCTACACATTCGTCTGCGGACAATTGGGGGCGAACACGCTCATCCTCATGTCATGCGGTATTGGAAAGGTCAATGCTGCCGTAGGTGCCACCACATTGATTCATCGCTACCAACCCGACTGCGTCATCTCTACGGGGTGTGCCGGCGGCATCGATGACAGTTTGGAGGTGATGGACGTTGTGGTAAGCACAGAGATCACCTACCACGATGTCAGCATCCCTGGCTGCGAGCACGGTCAGATACAAGGCCTACCTGCCCGTTTCCGCGCGGAGCAGGAGCTGGTGGAAATCGCACAGAAGACACATCATAAAGTTCGTCCCGGGCTCATCTGCTCCGGTGACCAATTCATCAGTAACCGCGAACAGCTCAACGTCATCAAGGCACAGTTCCCCGAGGCGTTGGCCGTGGATATGGAGAGCGCTGCCATCGCGCAGACGTGCTTCCTGCACTCCGTGCCCTTCGTGAGCTTCCGCATCCTCAGTGACACTCCCGGAGCCGACAAGCACCTGGAACAGTACTTTAACTTCTGGGACGAGATGGCAGATCGCTCGTTTGACACCACCCGTCAGTTCCTCAGCGCACTGCCCGAACGCTTCACGATGCTGCCTTTTGAGGAATAGAACGACGAATCATATCAATCATTACGAATAGAATCAAGATGGAAGTTATACAGAGTTTTACCATTGACCACACCCAACTGAAACCCGGCATCTATGTGTCAAGACAAGACAAGGGTTTCACCACGTATGACCTTCGTATCACGGAGCCCAACAAGGAGCCCGCTGTTGCCCCTGCGGCCCTTCATAGTATAGAACATCTGATGGCCACATGGTTCCGTAATTCATCCGTCAAAGACGATGTGGTGTATGTCGGTCCTATGGGTTGCCTGACAGGCATGTATATCGTGATGACGGGTGAGTATTCCATTCAGGATATGAGAGCGCTGACCATCCAGTGCTTAGAGTGGATACTCACGCAGGAGGAAGTACCCGCTACCACTCCCGAGACCTGTGGGAATTATCTGCTTCACGACCTGCCTATGTGCAAATGGGAATGCCAGCGCTACCTCAACCGTCTGAAAAATGATTTCCATTGCGAATACAACAAGCTTCAGGTAACCTTGGAAGACGGAAAGGTCTTTGCCGATGCGTGATTATTAGAGATCAAAGATGATGGAATCAGTCAGTAACTTCATCGCTGATGCCGCCTCGCAGTTGTGGGGGTGGCCAATGATTCTATTGCTGCTGGGCACGCATCTTTATCTCACTGTGCGCCTGCGCTTTCCGCAGCGCCACATCTTCCGCGCCATCCGGCTCTCCTTTACCCGCGACGATAATGCCGAGGGCGATGTGAGCCAGTTTGGAGCGCTCGCGACCTCACTGGCTGCCACCATCGGAACGGGTAACATCGTGGGCGTTGCGACAGCCATTGCCATGGGCGGTCCTGGAGCGGTGCTGTGGTGCTGGATTACAGGTGTCTTGGGCATTGCCACGAAGTACTCCGAAGGGCTGCTGGCTGTCAAGTATCGCGTCAAGACAAGCGATGGCACCATGCTCGGCGGCCCGATGTACGCCCTGGAACGCGGCCTCGGATGGAAGAATATGGCCATAGCGTTCTGCATCCTGACAGCCTGCGCTGCCTTTGGTATTGGCAACACCGTGCAAAGCAACGCCATCTCGCTGCTCTGCCACGAGACATACGGCATCCCCCCAGTCACCACGGGCCTCGTGTTGGCCGCACTGGCAGGTCTTGTCATCTTCTTTGGCGTGAAAGGCATTGCCAGGTTCTGCACTGCATTGGTACCCCTGATGGCACTGCTCTATGTGCTGGGATGTATCTATATCCTCTTCGTCAACGGAGCCTACGTGTGGGATGCGCTATGTCTCATTGTTCACAGCGCCTTCTCACCCAAAGCGGCTGGTGGCGGCTTCGTTGGCACCACGATTATGATGACCGCCCGCTACGGCATCGCCCGAGGGTTGTTCTCCAACGAGAGCGGTATGGGCTCAGCACCGATCGTGGCTGCAGCTGCCAAGACCAAAGATCCTGTGCGACAGGCGCTCGTCTCATCAACGGCGACCTTCTGGGACACCGTCGTCATTTGTGCGCTCACAGGGCTGGTACTTGTCAGTAGTATCATCGCCTACCCCGACATCGACTATAGCAACGGTGGCGCTCTTACCAAGATGGCCTTCGACAAGATTCCTGTCATCGGGGCGCCTTTGTTGACGTTTGGCATTGTCACTTTCGCCTTCTCCACGATTCTCGGTTGGAGCTACTACGGCGAGCGTGCCGTTGAATACCTCAGCGGTAAGCGCTTCATCACACCCTATCGATTGGTTTATGTCGGTGCCATCTTCGCAGGAGCTGTCGTGCAACTCACCTTTGTATGGAACCTGGCCGACCTGCTCAACGGCCTCATGGCCGTTCCCAACCTCCTCTCGCTCCTCGCCCTCTCCGGTGTCATCGTAGCCGAAACCCGCAAAACCCTCAACCCTCAACCATAAACTTTAATCTCTAAACTATAATCTCTAAACTATATGCTCCCCTGTCCCTTCCATCTGCTCACAGGTCTCAATTGCCCCTTTTGTGGGGGACAACGCATGATTGAGGCTTTACTGCACGGACAGATCGTCCATGCCTTTTGGCTCAATCCTGCCTTGGCCGTAGCGCTCCCCATCATCGGTGTATGGTGGCTGTGGAAACGGGAAATCTCTTCCCGCACGGCGCTCGTGATGCCGGGTGTGGCTGTGGCATGGGGCATCACCCGAAATATACTATCCATTTAAACCATATTCATCTTTTCAAAAAACAGAACAAATGAAAAAACTCGAAATTGGAGACATTGTCTCTCGCTCGTGGGACCTTGCAGTAAAGCACTGGCCCATCTTCGTCCTCGTTGCTGTGATTAACTCGTTCGCAAGCGGGATGGGCGTCAAAGTTGACCCCGCCAACTACCTCGAAGCCCTCAACGTGTCTGACATAGCCACCCAGATGGCATTGCTCTCTGAAGCCATACAGGTGAACTATATAGCAGCACTCATCGGCTTCCTGTTGAGCATTTACATAGCATTCGTTGCCCTGAACTTCTATGTCAATGCCGCCCGCATCGGAAAACCCTACGAATCATTATCTGAGGTACTGAAGGTAGATTTCAACCAGTTGGCCATCTTCTTCTGCGTTGAAGTTTGCTACGGCATCATCGTTGCCATAGGAACCATCCTATTCATTATACCCGGCATCTGGTTGGCTGTACGTCTTTGGTACGCACCGCTCTTGGCCGCTACTCAAGGCGCCACCTTCGGCGAGGCCATCAAGGGTTCCTGGCAGATCACCAGAGGTCATTTCTGGGAGCTGTTCCTCATGGGGCTCACCATGATTGGCATCTCCATTCTGGGTGTCTGCGCTTGCTTCGTGGGCGTGTTCTTTGCCGAAGTGATCATCGAGTTCATGCTCGTCGTCTCGTTCTTCATCCTGAAACCCGAGGACACGCCCGAGGGTGAGAGCGTTCTCGATGGTGCAGATTATGTGGAGGTGCAGTAAGCACTATACGCGATAGAGATCAACAACTTAAAAACTAACCTAATATCACAAACCGTAGCTTTATGAAAAAGATTCTCTTTTTACTCATGGCGTGTATGTCCGTTTCCACATGGGCACAGCGCGCCGACTACCGTATCATTCCACAGCCCAAGAGCGTGACGACAGACACCACGCAGGTCTTCTCCCTCCAACCATCGATGGGTATTGCTTACGATGCAGGCAATCCTGAGATTGCACGCAACGTACAGTTCCTGCGCCAATGGATTGAAGATTTCACGGGTGTAAAGCTTGCGCTGACACCGGCCGACAAGAAAGCCGCCATCCGTTTCAGTATCGGTTTCCCGACTGACAAGAAAGCCAAGAAGGGCAAGCAGGCTCCTACCCTCACACCGCAGCAGGAAGAAGCCTATGCCATTACCATCGACAAAAACGGCATCCTGATTCAGGCTCGCCAGCCCATCGGCTTCTTCCGCGCAGCCCAGACATTGCGCAAGAGTCTCCCCCTCAGCGCTCAAGGCGCAGCGTTCAACGCCATTGACTTCCCGTTCACGAAGATTCAGGACGAGCCCCGCTTTGAATATCGCGGCGCCATGCTGGACTGTGCACGTCATTTCTTCCCGCTGGAAACCCTCAAGCAGTATGTCGATGCACTGGCCCTACACGGCTGCAACCAGCTCCACTGGCATCTCACCGAGGATCAGGGTTGGCGCTTCGAGGTCAAGGCACTGCCGGAGCTCGCCAAGAAGGGAAGCATCCGTAACCAGACTGTCATCGGCCGCAACTCAGGCGTCTATGACGGACAGCCCTATGGCGGCTACTATACGCAGGAGCAATGCCGCGAACTGGTCAACTACGCGGCAGAGCGCTACATCAACATCATCCCGGAAATCGACCTCCCCGGCCACATGATGGGTGCACTCCATGTCTTCCCCAACCTCGGCTGCACAGGCGGTCCGTACCCCGTTTGGGAACAATGGGGTGTCAGCCGCGAAGTGCTCTGCGCCGGCAATCCCGAGACGATGACGTTCTTAAAGACCGTCGTGGGTGAGCTGTGCGATGTCTTCCCCTCGAAGTACATCCACATCGGCGGCGATGAATGTCCGAAAGTGCGTTGGAAGACCTGTCCCAAATGCCAGGCCAAGATCCAGGAGCTCGGTCTCAAGGAGGATGGTAAGCACAGCCTCGAAGACCAACTGCAGACCTACATCAACCATGAGATGGAAGCGTTCCTGCGTGAGCGCGGACGCGATATGATTGGCTGGGATGAGGTGCTTGAAGGCGGTCTCACCGAGGGTGGCATCGTTATGAGCTGGCGCGGCATCAAGGGCGGCATCGAAGCGGCCAAGCAACACCACCGCGTGATCATGACGCCCACGACCTTCTGCTACATCGATTACTATCAGCTGAAGGATCAATGGACACAGCCCCTCGGCATCGGCGGCTACCTGCCGGCATCGAAAGTCTATTCCTTCGAGCCGCTGGTACCCGAAGATCTCAATGAAGAGGAGCAGAAATACATCCTCGGACCACAGGTGAACCTATGGTGCGAATATGTGGGCGCGCCACAGCATGTCTTCTACATGCTTCTGCCACGCCTCGACGCTATCAGCGAGGTGCAATGGTGCCGTTCGGATCAGAAGGACTTCGAGGATTTCAAGACTCGCCTGCCCCACATGCTACGTATCTACGACCGCATCGGCCTGAAATACTGCCCCAAGGTTGAATAATCTGTTCATCTATTAACTTGGAATTCAAACTACAAGGGCTCACCACCGGTTACCATACTCGCAAAGGTGACCGCGTGGTGACCCGACAAATCACAGCGTCCTTGCAGGCAGGTGAGTTTACCTGCCTGCTGGGGCCTAACGGCGCAGGTAAGAGCACCCTCTTGCGCACATTGGCTGCCTTTCAGCCGCCACTATATGGCGACATCATCCTTAACGGTCAGCCTCTACACTCCTATACGCCCAAGGAATTAGCCAAGCATCTAGGAGTCGTGCTCACGGAGCGCCCAAATATTAAAGGTATGCGCGTGCGCGAGATGATTGCCTTGGGGCGCAGTCCCTACACCGACTTCTGGGGACGTATGGAGCCCGAGGACGAAGCCGCCATCAACGAGGCCATCCAGCAAGTGGGCATCCAAGACCTGCAACACCGCATGGTACATACGCTCTCCGACGGTGAACGTCAGAAAGTGATGATCGCCAAGGCGCTGGCACAGCAGACGCCCATTATCTTTCTGGATGAGCCCACGGCCTTCTTGGACTTTCCGTCCAAAGCCGAGACGATGCTTCTGCTCCGTCGCCTCGCCCACGAAATGCAGAAGACGATATTCCTGTCCACGCATGACGTGGAACTGGCCCTTCAAACCGCAGACCGACTATGGCTCATGCAGCGCGAAGGGGATGAACAGCTCGTCATCGGCACACCGCAAGCGCTCGCAGATGCCGGCGCCCTTCAACACTTCTTCAGCGGCCCCGGCATCACATTCAATGCCGCGGAGCTAAGATTTCACATTCAACTGCCTGCGGATTAGTCCAAATGGAAGACCTCACGCAGGGGGATTGTCACGGGCGAATTGTCCGCATTCGTCTCCATGATGTCTTTCATGTAAGCCCACCAGCGCTGTGTCACCTCATCAGCGCCCATATCCTGTGAGCTCTGCTCACCTTCTATCTCCTGATAACCGAACAGGATATTGGTGTCACGATCCCAATAAATACTGTAGTTTCTTACACCCGCCTCTTGTATGCCCTTCTTCAACTCGGGCCACAGAGCGGCGTGACGTTTTTCATACTCATCCTCAAAGCCTGGCTTGAGGTACATTTTAAAAGCAAAACGTTGCATAGGAATAACAAATTGTTAATTGACACCTGCAAAAGTAATGAAAAAGTCTTTATAATTGGCTTTTGAGAGCGTTTTTTTCTTGAAACTATTTCAAAAAGGTCCTAAAGCAAAGATTTTTAGAATAAAAACGGCACCTTTTTCAAAATTGGGCCGCAAAACAAATGCGGTTGAATTTGAAAGGCGTACCTTTGCAGCGCAAGGTGAGGGAAACCACACCAAAACATCACAAAATATTCACCAAACAGACTATCTCAACCCATGTCTGACTCCACATCCAACAAGCCTCAGGCTCAAAAAATCGACTTGAAAGAATTCATGGAGAAGAATTTCAGGTGTGATATGTCTATGAGCGAATTTGCACGTTCCTCCGGACGCAGCCTGTCCACTTTTAAGAGGGATTTCAAGAAAATGAGCGACCTGTCACCCGAGCGTTGGCTCACAGATCGTCGTCTGCGCGCAGCCTTTGATCTGCTCAAGCGTGGCCGCCGCGTCTCTGATGCCTGTTTCGATGTAGGTTTCAAGAACGTCTCTCACTTCTCTGCAACCTTCAAGAAGCGTTTCGGCATCACACCCGGCCAAGCACGCCATGGCCTGACACCCAACACCTAAACACAAAACAAAACACGCCCCGCACTCCAAGTGCAGGGCGTTGATTTTTATGTCCTTTGCTTAATAATTTAAGTACTGCATCAACACACTCCATACGCAGACGATGTGGCAGACGGAACCTGCAAGGACAAAACCATGAAACACCGTGTGCATATAGGGACGGTTGGGCGAGAAGGCATAGATAACAGCGCCCGTGATGTACATCACTCCCTCAGCAATGAGCCAACCGATAGCAATGGGTTGCACATTTTCCATGAGCGGCTTAAAGGCGACGAGACAAGAGAGGCCCATGAGCACAAAGCAGGCGGTCTCAATATAACTATGCTCACTGAGTTTGATGAAGCTGACAACCGTGCCGGCAATCGCACAAAGCCAGACGAAGCAGAATAAGCCCCAACCCCACCAGCCCACATCGCGCATGGCGATGAGCGTGATGGGCGAATAGCTACCCGCGATGTGCCAGTAAATGGCTGCGTGGTCAAAACGGCGCCACACCTCACGCGAGGGCCATGATTCGGGAATAGCGTGATAGACGGTAGAAGTGATATAGCTGGTGAGCATCCCTACGAGATAGAGGATGACAGCCGTAGAAGCCCATTCATCATCCGCACGGAAACACCAATACAAGAAAAGTGCTCCGACGACCATGCCAAGCACGATACCCGCGGCATGACTCCACGAGTTGGCACGGTCTTCCAGTCGAGAATAATGAATCATAAGAGGAGAATCATTCGTTTTCAGCTGCAAAGCTACAACTTTTTTAATAAAAATGCTTGTGCTACAAAGGTTTTTCATACCTTTGCACTGTAAAATCACTCATTTACCTTTATTTAACTATGCGTACAACCCGTTTTCTTGCATTTATACTCGGTTGCTTGTTGACCACGCTCACCCTTCATGCAGACCCCATCACCCGTGAACAAGCTTTGCAAAAAGCAAGTCGCTACCTCATGGGGCAGCCTGGCAGCCGCAAGCTCATCCCTGTGACCAACACCAGGAAGCTTGCACCCCGCCGTCAGGCCCCAAGCACCACCGAAGCCTACTATGCCTTTAACAGAGGCACACAGGAAGGTTTCGTCCTTGTGGCAGCTGACGACCGCATCGAATCGGTGCTGGGCTATACCGACCAAGGCGAGTTCGACTATGAGCAAATGCCCGACAATATGCGTAACCATATCGACGCATTGGAAGAGCAAGTGCGCTACCTGATGGCCCACCCCGAGCTCACCGTCGCCAAGGCTCCTGTGCATCCCAAGATTAACGAGATGATGACAACCCGATGGAACCAAGGTGATCCCTATTGGCTTTATTGCCCGAAATACAGCGGGACATATACCGTCACAGGGTGTGTGGCAACAGCCATGGCGCAGGTCTTGTACTATCAACGGGAGAAATCGGTTGATGAAATCCAAGCAGACATCCCCGGCTACACGACATGGTCACTCCAGATCAACGTGGATGGCATTCCCGCAGGTACACCGATTGATTGGGCAAATATGACGAGCACCTACGGCAGCAGCTCTACACAGCTGCAGAAAAATGCCGTAGCACGACTGATGCAGTATTGTGGCGTGGCTGTGGAGATGGACTACAACCTTTCCAAGAACGGCGGTTCCGGCGCACAGTCCTACAAAGTAGCCGAGGCAATGAACAACTATTTCGGCTATGGCGGCAAGGCAAAATACGTACAACAAAGCAGTTATTCCGACACCGGATGGGATGAGCTTCTGTACAACGAGCTGGCCAACGGGCGCGTGGTCTATCTGTCTGGCTACAATGAAGACTACTCCTCTGGCCATGCTTTTGTATGCGATGGCTACGACGGCAACCATTGTTTCCATATCAACTGGGGCTGGGGAGGTAGCAGCAATGACTACTTCTTGCTCACCGCACTCACACCAGGTCAGCAAGGAATTGGAGGAAGCGAGGACGGCAGCGGTTTCACCTACGGACAAGCAGCTGTCATTGGATGCGAGCCCATAGACTATAAGAACAAAGCCATCTCCTTTAGCAATGTGGCCGTGAAAACCATTTGCGTGAACAACTGGGACACGAATGAAGACGGCAACTTATCTTATGGAGAGGCCGCAGCAGTCACCGACCTTGGCACAGCCTTCCAGGGACAAACCATCGTGTCGTTTAACGAGCTCTATTACTTCACGGGGCTCACAGCCATTGGCGATGATGCCTTCAACGGCTGTACACGCCTCTCTACCATCAAGCTCCCAAAAAAACTCACAGCCATTAAGGCCAGAGCGTTCAAGGGTTGTACGGCACTGAAGACATTGGCATTGCCCGAAAACCTGAAGGAGATCGGTGATAATGCCTTTGAAGGGTGTCAGAAACTCACACCTGAATTCCCCGACGGGCTGCTCCGCATCGGTAGCCTTGCTTTTAGCAACTGCCTGGCCATTCAAAGCATCGTGCTACCCAGTAGCGTGCAAGAGCTGGGAGAAGGCGCTTTCAACGGCTGCACGAAGCTGACAACCTGCACCGTGAATAATCCTGCACCACAAGGCATGGCTGTCGGCACAAGCCTATTTGCTGATATAGACCTCTCGGCAGCTACCTTATATATTCCACAAGGTACGCGTAGCTATTTCGCTCAATCAGAGACATGGAACGGCTTCGGTACGATGAAGGAAATGCGCGACCACACCCGCGGCAGCTTCGCTGAGTTAGAAACGAGCAAAGACTTCTATCTTTACAACGTCGGTACCGGACGCTTCCTCACCATGGGAGAAGCGTGGGGGCGCCAGGCCATCGTTGGCAAGGAACCCATGCGCTTCCAATTCAGGCTCACCGGCGGCAACTACTACCTCTATTCCAAGGACACCGGCCAGGATGGTAAGATTCTCTTCCGCACATGGGAGGACAATCAAGTGGGTAAAAACATTGCGGCCTGCTTCGTGGACGGCACGCTATCTGCCAACGCGTACTGGACAGTGACGAACTTAGGCGGCAATGTCTATACCCTGCAGATTCCCTCGAACCAGGCAAAATACCAAGAGGATCAATTCTTTGGCATCGATCCCAACCATGAGAGCAATATGGCATCACCCACTTATGGTGCTTACAGCGATATTCCCTATGCTGAGCTGCCCTACAACTGTCAATGGCGACTCGTACCCTACGATGAGGCTGCAGAGACACTCTACTTGGAAAGCGAACGACTGGGAGCCATGCTCACGACGGCCACGAAGCAGAAGCTATATGTGGATGCTGAGCAAGCGGTCTATGATAACATGAACAGCACCTTGGAAGAAATCAAGGCTGCACAATATACCCTTCGCAGCAAACTCGGCTATATCAATTTCAAGGACGAGACCTTCCGCGAGTATGCCATAGCACAATGGGATACTGACAGCAATGGAGAACTCTCATTAGCTGAAGCGGCCAAGGTCACCAATCTCGGACTGACGATGGCCGGAGGAGCCTATGTGACCTTGGAGGATTTACAGTATTTCACAGGGGTGACGGTATTGGAGGTCAACAGTTTCCAGAATTGTACGAAGCTGGAACGCATCACGCTGCCTGAGAATGTGGTCATACTGAACAATCGTATCTTCTACGGATGCAAGAATCTGAAAGAGGTGAGATTGCCCGCTGGCATTATTGCCATAGGCAACTACTCATTCCAAGGATGCACAGCGCTCACGAGCATCACCGTTGACACGCCCGATCCCACGAATATCAACTTAGGCACGAGCGTTTTCTCATCGGTTGCCTCCAAGGCTACCCTCTACGTTCCTTTCGGCAGTAAGGCGCTCTACGAGCAAGCCGCCCAATGGAAGGATTTCAGTGCCATAAAGGAAGTGCGTGGACCTATCAGACCCACATTCTCACCGATTGCCACCAACACAGTTGGTTATATCATGCACCTTGCTACGGGTCGCTATCTTAACAAGGGAGAGGCCTACGGCACACAATCTGTGGTTGGCACCGATAAGATGGAGTACCAGTTCTTCCAAAACGCAGCAAAAACGGAAGGTATCTACTACCTCTACTCCAACCAGACAGGTAGCGATAAGAAAGTGCTCTTCCGTACATCAACGGACTCCAAGGTGGGCGAAGGCGTGAAAACATGCTTCGTAGATGGCTCCGCAGGCTCCGCAGCCTACTGGAACGTGGTGGAGGACGAGACAACGCACACCTTCACCATGCAGGTGCCTGCAACCGATGCAACGTTCACCGAAGGAGAGTTCTTGGGCGTGGCACCATACCATGAGAACGAGCTCAACACACCCACCTATGGCACCTATTGGGATGTCGCTCCTAACGGGAATGGCAACAATATCCGCTGGGCATTCATTACCGTGAAGGACTGGGAAGAGGCGGCCAGCTTCAACAAGATGGCTGAAGAGTTAAGGAAGCTACTCATGAAGGCTGCAACCGCTGAGGTGGATGCTACATCAGAACAGGCCGTGTACGACAATGAAGGAAGTACGGCAGAGGACATCAACAACGCATGCAGATCACTCATGGAGAAAATGCATCTGATCGCCTTTGCCGATTCGCGAGCCCAGAATATCTGCCTCAACAATTGGGACACGGACTTCGACGGCTATCTTAGCTACGAGGAAGCTGCGGCTGTAACAGATATCCACACCGCCTTCAAGGGGAAAGCCTTTACTAGTTTCGATGAATTCCGCTATTTCACCGGGCTTACCACTCTTTCCACCGAGGCCTTCCGCGGATGCTCTACGCTTATTTCACTATACCTGCCAAGTAACCTGACAACGATAGAGAATAACGTTTTCACCAGCTGCACAGCCTTGAAGTACATCGCCAGCCTCACACCCAATGTCATACAAGCAACGACGACTTCCGCCATTCCACGAGCCACGCTATTCGTAGATGCCAACCTGATGGAAGCCTATGCCAACGATGAGGTATGGAGTAAGTGCACGATCAAGGAGTACACGGGCATTCCCACCGTGACAGCAGAGGATGCCTCACGTGTCTATGGCCGTGCAAATCCGTCGCTGAAATACGAAGTTACAGGTGCTCCTATCAATGGCACACCTACCGTCACCTGTGAGGCTGTGGTGACGACACCCGCAGGCGACCATCCCATCATCGTAGCTGCAGGTACGATTACTACGCCCAACCTCGTATTAGTCAACGGCATTCTCACCATTGAGAAAGCGCCCCTTACCGTCACGGCTAAATCCTACACACGTAAGATGGGCGAGGAGAATCCGGAGTTTGAAGTGACCTACAAGACCTTCAAGAACAAGGAAACCTTCGAGGTCCTTAATAAGCTGCCTATCGTTACTTGCGAGGCAACAACCGAGAGTCCAGCCGGTGAATATGATATTGTGCCCTCAGGTGCCGAGGCTGACAACTATGAATTCACCTACGTCAATGGCATCCTCACCATCGAAGCTCCCGATGGAATCATCAGTCCGAAGCGCGACAAGGAGAAGCAAGAGATCTACAACCTCGCAGGACAACGTATCACCGCCCCCGTCCGCGGTGTAAACATTATCGGAAAGAAGAAAGTTCTAATTAAATAATAGGGCTTCCTTCAGTTAAACACCCCATTAGACTACAGTGTAGTCGGGGAGGGCATTATAGGTGTCCACTCGCAGACACTACTAGTCCCTCGCC
>CAMVUB010000021.1 GCA_947170495.1 uncultured Prevotellaceae bacterium | reverse complement strand
ACATCAGCGTCAGCTTGGACTGCTTGTCGCCATGCACGGGGATGCAGGTGGGGTGGATCTGCACGTAGGAGGGGTTCGCCATGTAAGCGCCCTTGCGGTAGCACTGCACGGCGGCCGTGCAGTTGCAACCCATGGCGTTGGTGGAGAGGAAGTAAGCGTTGCCATAACCGCCGGTGGCGATGACGACAGCGTTGGCGCTGAAGCGCTCCAGCTTACCGGTCACGAGGTTCTTGGCGATGATACCGCGGGCGCGGCCATCGACGATGACGACATCTTCCATCTCATAGCGGGTGAAGAGCTTCACCTTGCCGGCCTGCACCTGAGCGCTGAGGGAGCTGTAAGCGCCGAGCAGCAGCTGCTGTCCGGTCTGACCCTTGGCGTAGAAGGTACGGCTCACCTGTGCACCGCCGAAGGAGCGGTTGGCCAGCATGCCGCCATATTCGCGAGCGAAGGGAACACCCTGTGCCACGCACTGGTCGATAATATTGTTGGACACCTCAGCCAGACGATAGACGTTGGCCTCACGAGCGCGGTAGTCGCCACCCTTCACGGTGTCGTAGAACAGACGATAGACGCTGTCGCCGTCGTTCTGGTAGTTCTTGGCTGCATTGATACCACCCTGTGCGGCGATGGAGTGAGCGCGGCGGGGGCTGTCCTGAATGCAGAAGTTAAGGACGTTGAAGCCCATCTCGCCGAGCGATGCAGCGGCGCTGGCGCCTGCCAGACCCGTACCCACCACGATGACGTCGAGCTTCAGTTTGTTCTTCGGGTTCACCAGGCGCTGATGTGCCTTGTAGTTGGTCCATTTCTCAGCAACGGGCCCCTCGGGAATCTTGGAATCTATTTTCTTCATAATTTATAAGACCCACCTCCCTGCCCCTCCCTTATAGGGAGGGGAGTAGAATGTATCTGACTCATCAGGGGGTCATTAGGGCTATTCTTTAATGTTAATAATAAAACCTATTCTTGAAAAGGTGACCACTCCCTCCCTACAAGGGAGGGTGAGGGGAGGGTCAACCAAAAATGGCGAACTTGATGACCACCACAGCAAACATCAGGATGACGATGGTGGACCAGATGAAGCCGATGCACTGCCAGCGGTTGTGCCAGATCTTGCCGCTCCAACCCAGCGTCTGGATAGCGCTCCAGAAGCCGTGGTTGATGTGGAACCAGATGGCGCAGAACCAAATCAGATACAGCAGGGAGTAGATGGGAGCACCGGGCTGATCGTGGAACGTCCACACAATCCATGCATAGCCGTCGGCGGGACCGGGTACAGCTGCCAAGGCTGCCGTGGGATCGCTGAGCTCTGCCCACATCATGTTGTACCAGAAGTGCCAGAGGTGCAGGCACAGGCCCAGGCAGATGATGATGCCGAGCACCAGCATGTTCTGGCTGGCCCATTCCACCTTGCCGGGCTTGTCGGTGACAGCATAGCTGTCAGCACCGCGGGCTTTCTTGTTCTGGATGGTGAGCCAGAAAGCGTAGATGAAGTGGATGACCACGAGGGCGGCGAGCCCGAGGGTGGCTACCACAGCGTACCAGTTGGCGCCGAGGAACTCGCAAATCATGTTGTAGCCCTCAGCGCTGATGAGCGCTACGACGTTCATGCTGGCATGAAACGTCAGGAAGAGAATCAGCGCGAGTCCCGTGACGGACATCACTACTTTTCTTCCGATAGATGAATCACATAACCACATAAAAAGTAATGTATTAATTGTTAGAATTTAGAAAAGATGCCGCAAAAGTATGTTTTTTTAGTGAGCCTGCAAAGAAAAACGCCTCTTTTTATGGCATAAAAGGCTTGAAAAGCGGTTATCGCTGCGGGTCGTCGTACTGAATCTGCAATTCTTCGAGGCGACGATGCAGTTGTTCCTGCAGTTTTTCCATTCCGGGCTGACCGTAGAGGTTGTGCATCTCGTGGGGGTCGTTCTGTAGGTCGAAGAGCTCCCATGTATTCACGTCGTGACCATAGAAATGCATGAGCTTGTAGCGGTCGGTGCGGATGCCGTAGTGGCGGCGCACGTTGTGCTCGGCGGGGTACTCGTAGTAGTGGTAGTAGATGGCGTCGCGCCAGTTCTTGATGGCCTGCTTGTCGGCGGCGGTGGCAGCCTTGCCCTTCAGCAGTGGCAGCAGCGACACACCCTGTATGTCCTCGGGGATAGGTGCACCAGCGAGGTCGAGGAAGGTGGGTGCATAGTCTATGTTTTGCACCATTTCATCAATGATTCCGCGGCGTTCGCAGCCCTTCGGCAGACGCATCACGAGCGGTGTGGAGAGCGACTCCTCATACATGAAGCGCTTGTCGAACCAGCCATGCTCACCCATGTAGAAACCCTGGTCGGAGGTATAGACCACAAGCGTGTTGTCCAGCAGTCCCTTCTCCTCAAGGTAGTCGAGCACGCGCCCCACTTCCTGATCCAGTGAGTGTACCACCTTGGCGTAGTCACGCATATAGCGCTGATACTTCCATTCCAGCAGCTCTGCATCGCGACTGCCCTCGACACTGCTCTGTGCCTGGCGGGGCAGGAAGTTGTAGTCCTTGCCCCACTTCTCGTAGAAGTCGCGGGACAGGGGTACATAAAAAGCATCGTACTGTTCGCGCTCGGCGGGCGAGAGGCGCCCGATCATGCCCTGGTAGGAGCGCGACAGGCGGGTGCGAGGTGTCTCCTTATCGCTCACGAACATCTTGGTGTCATAGACGATGTCCATGTCCTTGCCAATCTCCATCTCTGTCTTGCCGGCGGCTACGCGCGTGGCGTAGTCATCGTGGAACTCGGGCGGCAGGGCGAAGGTCTTGTCCTCATAGAGGCGCAGGTCCTCCAGCGCGGGGAGCCAGGCACGATGGCAGGCTTTGTGGTGGATAAAGAGGGCGAAGGGCTTTGAAATTGAAAAATTGACAGATTGAGACATTGAAGAAATGTTCTGCTGATTGCTCATCGCATGAGTGCTTTTCAATTTTTCAATGTTTCCATTTTTCAATTTGGTCTCAAGCCATTCAATGGCCTTGTCGGTGATGATGCGTGTGACGTAGCCGCTGTCGGCAGAGCGTGTGCCGTCCATGTGGATGAACGTGGGGTTGTAGTAGTCGCCCTGTGCCGGCAGTATCTCCCAATGGTCGAACCCTGTGGGCGTGCTCACGAGGTGCCATTTGCCGATGAGGCAGGTCTCGTAGCCGGCGGCCTGCAGGAGCTTCGGCATCGTCTGCTGGGAACCGTCGAAGATGCCGTGCTCGTTGTTGGTGAAGCCGTTCTTGTGGGAGTGCTTACCCGTCAGCATGCATGCTCGGGAAGGTCCGCTCAGGGAGTTGGCCACATAGCTGTGTGTGAAGCATACTCCGTCGCGCGCGATGCGGTCCAGATTGGGTGTCTCCACGTAACGGGTGTCATAGCACGACATCATCTGCGCCGTGTGGTCATCGGTCATGATATAGACGATGTTGGGGCGCAACCCCTGCGCGTTGGCTGCTAGTGCAGCCAACGACGCAGGGATGAGAACTAGTCTTTTGTTCATTTACTTGGTCATCGAATACACTACGTCCATAATCTCTTTGCCGATGGCGTCGGCGGCTTCCATGGTGGCAGCCTCGGAATAGACGCGGATGATGGGTTCGGTGTTGGACTTGCGCAGATGTACCCACTTGTCGGGGAAGTCGATCTTCACGCCGTCGATGTCGTTGACCTCCTCGTTCTTGTAGAGCTCCTTCACCTTCTTGAGGATGGCGTCCACGTCGGTGTCGGGGGTGAGGTCGATGCGGTTCTTGGCGATGCAGTAGGGAGGATAGGTGGCGCGCAGCTCGCTGGTCTTCATGCCCTTCTTGGCCAGATAGGTCAGGATGAGTGCGATGCCTACGAGGGCGTCGCGGCCATAGTGTGCGGCGGGATAGATGACACCGCCATTGCCCTCGCCGCCGATGACGGCGTTGGTGGCCTTCATCTTCGTGACCACGTTCACCTCGCCCACGGCGGCAGCGTTGTACTCGCAGCCATATTTACGGGTGACATCGCGCAGGGCGCGGGTCGAAGAGAGGTTCGAGACGGTGTTGCCGGGCGTGTGCTGCAGGATGTAGTCGGCCACGGTGACGAGCGTGTATTCCTCGCCGTACATGGTGCCGTCCTCGCAGAACAGGGCCAGACGATCGACATCGGGATCCACGACGAAGGCGATGTCGTAGCCGCCCTTCTGCATCAGTGCCTTGATGTCGCCGAGGTTCTTCTCCAGGGGTTCGGGGTTATGCTGGAAGTCGCCAGTGGGCTCGCCATAGAGGCAGGTCACGGTCTTCACACCCAGCTGCTCCAGCAGCTTCGGCAGGATGACGCCGCCCACGCTGTTCACCGTGTCGAGCGCTACGCGGAAGCCTGCCTTCTTGATGGCCTCGACATCCACGAGTGCGAGGTCCTTGACAAGGTCGATGTGCTTCTGGTCGTACGTGTTGTCCTCGCGGTACTTGCCCAGATGATCGACATCGGCATACTCGAAGTCCTCGGCAGCGGCGATGCGCAGCACCTCGGCACCTTCGGCAGCGTTCAGGAACTCGCCGTCGCTGTTCAGCAGCTTCAGGGCATTCCACTGGCGGGGGTTGTGGGAAGCGGTGAGGATGATACCGCCGCAGGCCTTCTCCATCGTCACGGCCAGTTCGGTGGTGGGTGTTGTGGCGAGGCCGATGTTCACGACATCGAAACCCATGCCCATGAGTGTGCCGCAGACGACATTCTTCACCATCTCGCCGGAGATGCGGGCGTCGCGCCCTACGACAATCTTGTTAGTGCCGATTTTATCGGTCTTACGGATGAGGGTGGCATACGCCGAAACGAATTTCACGATGTCCAGGGGATTCAGCGTGTCACCTGCACGGCCTCCGATGGTACCACGGATGCCGGAAATAGATTTGATAAGCGTCATATGTCTATAGTTTAAAGTTTAAGGTTTAAAGTTTAAAGATGATTACGGTTTAAAGTTTAAAGATGGTTTTCGGGGACAAAGATAAGTAAAAAAGGTACGGATGACACACAATAAGGGCATTATTTTGATGGAAACATTAAAAAAAGACGAAAAAAACGTGTAAACTGTGACACACATCTCCAAAAATCATTACCTTTGTCCCAATAAACACGCTCAAACGATGCTAAACGCTCTTCGCACGCGTACATTTTTATTTCTCATCAGCCTGTGTGTGCCTCTGTTGATGACGGCGCAGACTGCTGCGCCGCCCACCACGATTGAGGGGTGGGCTGACCGGCTCGCGCGCTTCGGCAAGGGCCTCCCGCAGGAGAAGGTGTTCGTGCACATGGACAACACCTGCTATTTCCTCGGGGACACGATATGGTACAGCGTCTTCACACGTCGCACCGACAAAGGCACCCCCTCGAATGTGAGCCGTGTGCTGTATGTGGAACTCCTGAACCAGGACGGCTTCCTCGTGGAGCGCCAGCTCGTGGAGATGAAGAACGGCCGCGGACACGGTAACTTCGCGCTGGCCAACACGCTCTATGGTGGTTTCTATGAGCTGAGGGCTTACACGCGGTGGCAGTTGAACTGGGGCCTTACGGAGAAAGAACACACCTCCTTTGCAGAGGATTGGTTCTTCAACAACCGGATGGCCAAGGAGTTTTACCGCGACTACGAAAAGCTCTATTCCCGTGTGTTCCCCGTCTATGACAAACCCGAGGAACCGGGCGATTTCTACCACAATATGACGACGCGTCCGCTGCGCCGCTATTTCAAGAGCGGTGCTGCGCAGCCACAGCCGCAACTGTCCTTCTATCCCGAAGGCGGGCATCTGGTGGCCGGCGTGCCGTGTCGCGTGGCCTTTGAGGCGGCCACCGAGGCAGGCGAGGCGTTGGAGGGAACGTTGGAAATATTGAAAAAAGGAAATATTGAAACATTGAAAGACGCTCAAGGCCAGGACGCCCAGTCTGTTGCTGCTGTCAGTCGTGGTCGTGGCGCTTTCCTCTTCACGCCCGCGGCCGACCAGCGCTACACGGCACGCTTCACCAGCAAGGATGGGAAGGCCGTGGAGGCCGAGATCAAGGATGCCGAAGCCGATGGTGTGGCACTATCGGTGCAACGCCAGGGCGATGAATGGCTCATCTCCGTGGCAGCTCAGGGCTTAGCCGCTCAGAAAGCGCTGGGGCTGACCGTCATGCACGAAGGGCATGTCACCTTGTTTGAAGACATCAAAAGCCCTGCTGCTCAAATACATTATACTCCCCTCTCTACAAGAGAGGGGCAGGGGGGTGAGTCTGGCGTCCATCAAGCCACGGTCTTCGATGCCGACGGCCGCGTATGGGCCGACCGCCTCTTCTTTGTCACCAAGCCCGAGATGCTGCAACCATCCCTTGCGGTCAGTGGCGTGAAGGAACAGTACGCCCCCTACGAACGAGTGAACCTAACCGTTGCGTGCCCAGCGATGCCATCGCAGAGTGTCTCCCTCGCCGTCCGCGATGCCGCTACGGAAGACTATACCTACGACACTGGCAATATCCTCACGGAGATGCTCCTGTCCTCCGAGGTGAAAGGCTTCATCCCGGATGCCGCCTACTTCTTCAAGGCCGACGACGAGGAGCACCGCACAGCCCTTGACCTGCTGATGATGACACAGGGCTGGCGCCGCTTCGACTGGCATGCGATGGCCACGCCTGGTGCCTTCGCCCTCACAGAGCCTGCGGAGACACAGACGCAGATCCTGCGCGGCGAGGTGCTGAACTATGCGGCCAGTATCCTACAGGACGAGCAGGCAGCCCTCGACTTCAGCTGCCCGACGCCCTTCAACATGGAGAAGCAGTTGGAGCACCATACAGACTATCAAGGTTTCCGCGACAGCCTGCGGAAGGTGACGCAAGATGACCTCTCCACAGAAGACAAGTATGCGGGCATGGGGCAGAGCGAGGTCCTGGAGACCATCATTGCGGAGAGCTATGCCCGTGAGTCCAACTTCCCGCCCGGCAGCTACCGCATGCGCAGCAACATCGCCACCTCCCGTTTCAATGCCAAGGAGCGTCCGTTGGGCAAGGAGGTGCGCGTGCATGCTGAATTCACACAGCCAGGCAGCGAGAGCATCTTGGGAGATATGGAGACGAGCAACGGCAGCTTCACCATCCCTTCGCCCCATTTCAACGGCTTCTGCGTCTTCTTCCTCGCCGCCAGCGACACCACGAAGTGGAAACCCAAGAAACCGCATACATGGGTGGTGATGGACGAGAGCGAGGATGCGGAGTTCTATGTGCGCATGCACTGGCCATACCCCCATTTCACGCAACCCTACAGCTACTACCAGATGGCCTACCGCCAGCCGCCCTCCGACTCGCCGCAGGCCTCGCAAGTCTCGCTCTTCAACCCCAAGACCTTCGAGACGGACATGCAGACGGTCACGGTGCATGCCAGCAAAAGCGGCATACGTAAGCTGGATCTCTCAAAGCCCGCCTTCAGCGTGGATGCCTACGAGGCGTACAACGCTGCCTGCGATGCCGGCCTCATGTCGGGGTGCTACCGTGGGCGCTTCCATTTCCTTAATAGTATCGCGCGCCTGTACGCGGGAGACATGCAGACGAACAATGCCTACCTCTTGGAAGCCCGTTATGATGGCGCCAACCTCTCGCGCAATATCACCCCCAACCAGGTGAACCGTTACAACAAGCTCACCTACCTGAACCGCGTCAACCTCTACACGGACTACAACCCGCGCACAGGTGGCGATCCGCGTGCCAAGGAGGATGAGGTGGAACGCCTGGCTGTTGACCTGCGGCAGATGAGCGACGAGGGCCAGCGCGTCACCTATCGCGACCGTCGCTATATCCTGCAGGGCTTCAACGAGCCCGATGACTTCTACCATCCCAACTACCAGCTGGCCCCTGATGCTACGGCACCGAAGGACTACCGCCGCACACTCTACTGGAATCCGGACCTCCAGCTCGATGCCAGCGGCGCTGCAACCGTCTCCTTCTACACCGGCAGCAAGGCGACCTCCATCGTGGTCGATGCCAACGGCCAGGCCGCTGACGGAACCCTCATCACCAGCCCATAAAGACCCACCCCCCAACCCCTCTCGTGATGGAGGGGAGAGCCTGCGGAAGGAAATAATACATTGAAAAAAACAAATAAATAACCCTTAACTACTTATGAACGAAAAACTTCTTTCCATCGTTGACCAGTTCGCCACCAAAGGCGTGGTCGCAGAAATCAAGCCCCTCGGTGAGGGCCTTATCAATGACACCCTGTTGGTGAAAACCGCCCAGACCGAAGCACCCAACTACGTGCTGCAGCGCGTGAACACCAATGTGTTCCCCGATGTGGACATGCTGATGAACAATATCCGCGCCGTCACGGGACATATCCGCCAGAAGCTGGCAGCCCGCGGCGAGACGGACATCGACCGCAAGGTGCTCACCTTCGTGCCCCTGAAGAACGACCCCGGCAAGCTCTACACCGTCGTTGACGGCGAGCCGTGGCGCCTGATGGTGTTCATCAACGACGCCATCACCAAGCAAGCCGTGAACCCAGAGTCCAGCGAGGCTGCCGGCGAGGCCTTTGGCGACTTCCAGGCCATGCTCGCCGACATCCCCGTTCCGCTTGGTGAGACCATCAAAGATTTCCATAATATGGAGTTTCGCCTCCGTCAGCTCAAGGAGGTCATCGCTGCTGACCCCGTCGGCCGCGTAGCCAGCGTACAACCCATCATCGATGAACTCCTCAGCTATGCCGATGAGATGACCGCTGCCGAGCGTCTGGGCCGCGAGGGCAAACTTCCGAAGCGCATCTGCCACTGCGACACGAAGGTCAACAATATGATGTTCGATAAGAACGACAAGGTGCTCTGTGTCATCGACCTCGACACCGTCATGCCCAACTTCATTTTCTCCGACTACGGCGACTTCCTCCGCACCGCTGCCAACTTCACCGCCGAGGACGATCCCGACCTCTCGAAGGTCGGCTTCAACATGGAAATATTCAAGGCTTTCACCCGCGGCTACCTGCGCTCTGCCAAGAGCTTCCTCACCCCCTTAGAGAAGGAGATGCTTCCCTACGCTGCCACACTCTTCCCCTACATGCAGGCCGTACGCTTCCTATGGGACTACATCAGCGGCGACAAGTATTGGAAATGTAAGTATCCCGAGCATAACCTCGACCGTGTCAAGAACCAGCTCACCCTTTTCAAGAGTGCCTATGCACTGAAGGATGAGATGGCCCGTTTCATCGCGGAACAGTAAACAGTTAGGATAAAAAACAACCATTGAAAGCGGGAAAAGCGTATGCCTTTCTCGCTTTTTCTTGCCTCGTGATGAACACCTTATCAGAAAAAGTTGTACCTTTGCACCCGCATTTACGGAAGGGGCCGCTTGCAGTCCCCCTTAAATTGTAAACTTTAAACTCGTAGCTTTAACTTTAAAACTCAAAAAGATATGGTGAAAAAAATGAATGATACTTCCATCTTGGGAGTCTTCAGACGCAATGTCAGCGCCAGTGCCTTACTCATAGGAGCCACCATCCTGGCTCTTGTCTTAGCCAACCTTCCGGCCACCAAAGACTTTTACGCTTCTTTATGGCAGCAACCTGTATCCCTAAGCATCGGCAGTTTCAATGTCTTCAGCCACGGCGGTCACGCCATGACGCTGATGGACTTCATCAATGATTTCCTGATGTTCTTTTTCTTCCTGAGTGTAGGTCTGGAAATCAAACGTGAGGTTCTCTGCGGTGAACTCAGCAGCCGTCAGAAAGCAATGCTTCCTATCATCGGCGCTTGCGGTGGTATGTTGATGCCAGTCATCGTCTTCTTCCTTGTCTGCTACGGTCACCCCCTGATGGAGCGTGGCTGTGCCATCCCGATGGCTACGGATATCGCCTTCTCGCTCGGCGTGCTCTCTATGTTTGGGAAGCGCGTGCCGTTGGGCTTGAAAGTCTTCCTGGCAGCCCTTGCCGTTGCCGATGACCTCGGCGGCATCATCGTCATTGCGCTCTTCTACAGCGAAGGGTTGGCATGGCAGTATCTGCTGGGCGCAGCTGTCGTCGTGTGCATTTTGCTGTGGGGCAACCGTCGCGATATGCGTCTGAAGCAGTTCTATATGTTCTTCGGCTTCATCCTATGGTATATGGTGCTCAACTCCGGCATCCACGCTACCATTGCCGGTGTCGTGCTGGCATTCTGCATACCTGCCAACCTCACGCGCGGCACACGTTATTATATGGAATATATACGCGAGGAACTAAAACACTATCCCGATATCGAATTCAGCGAGGCTGACCGCACTAAACCTATGGTCGTCGATAAGCAGGACATCCAGTTGCTGCGTCGCATCGAGACTGCTTCCGACTATCTCATCTCACCGCTGCAGGACATTGAGGACTACCTCACACTGCCCATCAACCGCATGGTTATCCCCGTCTTTGCCTTTGCCAATGCAGGTGTCAACTTTGACGGCATGAGCTTCATGAGCCTCTTCGACGGCGTAGCCCTCGGTGTGTTCCTCGGCCTCCTCATCGGCAAGTTCACAGGTGTGCTGAGTTTCTCATGGCTTAGCATCAAGCTTGGTATCTGTCAGATGCCTGCCGGCGGAAACTGGAAATCGTTTGCCAGCGTCTGCATGATTTGCGGCATCGGCTTCACGGTGAGCATGTTCATCGCCGCCCTGAGCTATCCCGCCCACCTCGGCGCTGAAGCCGCTGAGATGCTCAACGAAGCCAAGCTCGGCATCCTCTGTGGCACCCTCGCCTCCGCCCTCGTCGGTTCCCTGATGCTCAGCCAGACGCTGCCCAAAGACGCTACCGAGTAGTATAATTTGTTGAATAAATAAATGAAGGCCACCGAGAGGTGGCCTTCTTTCATATATACTCCGCCCACCTCCATAGCGTTTTCAATAACCAGCAAAAGTTTTTGCGTAGAGATGTTCCCCAAGAGGACACGCAGTGATGTTGCGATGAAATGGACAGAAATGGAAGGGGAGGGGCTTCATTTCCCCGCACTCTAGGGTGTGCAGTCAACAGATAATAGCCAGTCATTACTCTGTGTTTTGAGTGTTAGGGAGTGTTAATTTTGCAATTTGGGACAAAGTTTTGCAATTTGGGGACTCCTTATAATATTAATGGGTCTATCTTTGCGGGCAGATAATTAATCAACCTAACGTATAATAGAACTATGAAGAAACCGAACTTGACAACAAGGCTGCTGTTGTCGGCTCTTTTAGCCCTCGCGCTGCCGCTTAGGATGCAGGCAACAGACGTGGTCGTGGCCGACGCGAACGGCAATGAGCTGACCTACAGCTATGACTCTGCAGACGGCCCCGCCACGTTCAAGGCCGTGAAGACCTATGCCACGGATGAGGCGAAGGCTGGACGCATCATCATTGCGGACAACATCACTGACGGCAACGGCAACAGCCACGTGGTGATGTACATCAGCGGTAGCGTGGGAAACCGTAGCAACCTCGTGAGTATTGTCTTCGGAAAAAACATCGTGGCCGTGGGCGGTCCCCAAGGCAATTCCGACGATGCCTTCTACAACTGCAGCAAACTCGAGAGCGTCACTCTGAATGCAAATCTCGAGATACTGGGGCGCTACGCCTTTCAAGCTTGCCCTTTGTTGGAGAGCATCAATTTGGAAGACTGTACGAACTTAAAAACCATGAGGTATCGCTGTTTCCAGAACAGCGGCCTGAAGACGGTGACCATTCCGACTTCTGTCGAGACGTTTGACGGAGACCTATTCGGCTCCTGTCCGTTGGAGACCATCACCTTCCTCGCCGAGAACGTGCCGAACGGTTTCTTTTCAAGCAGTTCCAGCCTCACAACCATCAACATCGGCCAGGGCGTGAAGAGTATCGGCGACAATGCCTTCAACTATAACAGGAAACTGACGCAACTCAACATCGACCCCGCCGTGGACGGACTCGCCATCGGCAACAATGCGTTCAACGACTGCGATGCTTTGAAATCATGCCATCTGCCCGTGGGCGTCGTTTCACTTGGCGAGGGCATATTCGCCAGCTGCGATTCGTTGCACACCTTCACCTTTGCCGAAGGCTCGCCTATTACGGCAATTCCCTATAACACCTTCCCAGGATGCACGAGCTTGGAAAAGATCAAGATTCCAGATGCAGTGAAGACCATCGCTACAGGAGCATTTTACAACTGCAGCAGCCTCAGGGAGATAGAGTTTGGCACTGGACTCGAGGAATTCGCACAGGACTGGGGTCTCTTTTATAACTGCCCCCTTGAGAAGGTGACTCTGCCTGGCATCAACTATCCGTTCAAAGGCGACAGTCCTTCGAATTACTTGAACTCAAGCGCCGTGCTTTACGTTAATCCACTGCTGGTGGAAACCTATCGCGGAACCAGCTATACCCAGAAATTCCGCATCATGGCCATCGGCAGCACTACGGAATATGCTGTGACCACTGCCGTTGGTGGAGAGTTACAGAGCAAGCTCCCAGAAGACTTGGCTCAATACACCCAGAAGCTCACCGTCAGCGGTCCCCTGAACGGCACCGATATCGACTACCTGCACGCTTCGTTCCCGCTGATCGAGGAGCTCAACCTGAAGAACGCACGCATTGTCAGTGGCGGCGACGCCTACCATCAGTGGAACATAAGCAGCAACGGTACGGCAACCATCGAGACTTGGTACGGCCCGTGGGAAACGGAGGACAACGTCATCTCGCGCTGCATGTTCTACAATATGCCCACGCTCAAGAGCCTCTTGCTGCCTAAGGATGCCACGAAGATTGGCGAGTGGGCTATGGGACAGGACCGCAACCAGACGTACAAGCTGAAAACGATTGAACTGCCCTCAGGAGTCACCGAGATAGGACAGTGTGCCTTCCAATATACTGGCATTGAGGAAGTGGACATTCCTGCCGGCGTCACCAGACTCGAACAATATACCTTTTCCTACTGCAAGAATCTGAAGAAAGCCACCCTGCCCGACGGTATCACTTACATTGGACACAGCTGCTTCAGCGAGGACACCGAGCTGCTCGACGTGAACATCCCTGCAAACATCGAGACCATTGATGAGTATGCCTTCTACAACAACCAGAAGCGCTCAACCCCCATCGTGTTCCCCGCTACGCTGAAGACCATTGGAGGCCATGCTTTCCGTAACAACTATCGGGTGAAGAGCGTTACCTTCAACGATGGCCTGGAGACTATTGGCAGCTGTGCGTTCAGCGACTGCAACGATATTGAAAGCATCACCCTGCCAGAGACGGTCACGACAATGTATGACCGCGCCTTCCAGAGCTGCGACAGCATCACCCAGTTCACCTTCCCCTCCAGCATCACGGCCGTTCCCGAGGCTGTTCTCTACCACTGCGACAAGCTGCAGACGGTGACGCTGGCATCCGGCACCACCAGCATTGCCGGCTACGCTTTCGAGAACTGCCCGCAGTTGGCCACCATTAACCTGACAGAGCAGACATCGCTCACTTCGATAGGCAATCACGCTTTCGGCAATACGGGTTTTACTAAGGTGACACTGCCCAACAGCATCACGTCGATGGGCTACAGCGCCTTCCGGGAGTGTCAGAAGCTGCAGAGCATCAACGTGCCCACAGGACTGACCACCGTGCCCTATGACTTTGTGTACAGCTGCCCCAACCTGACCGGCGTCCAGATGCACGACGGCATCCGCGTGGTGGGTCACTATGCTTTCACCAATTGCCCGTTGCTGAATGGGGTCGTGCTGAACGACCAGATTACAGACATCGAGTACGATGCTTTCAACGGGTGCTCGTCGCTCGAGCTGACGAAACTGCCCGATGCGTTGACACATATCGGTTCCAGTGCCTTCTATAACACCAAGTCCATGCGTGGCACCTTCACGATTCCTTCCACCGTGACCTCTGTGGACGAGAGCGCTTTTAACGGGAGCGGTATCGATGGTATTGTCTTCACGAATCCTGCTACTACCATCGCTGGCTCTTGTTTCAGCAACACGCCCAACCTGAGCCGTGTGGTGCTTCCCGCCGCTATCACCACCATCAAGGATTGGGTCTTCTACAAAGCCTCGTCGCTGAAGCAGATCGACCTGCCCGAGACGGTGACGCGCATAGAGTATCATGCCTTCGACCTGAGCGGCCTGGAGAGCATCGAGCTGCCCGAGAACCTGAGCCATATTGGCGACTACGCCTTTGCCAGCACCCAGCTGCGCTCGTTCCGCATGCCCGACGGATTCACAGGCACCGACTACGGATCGTATTTCCTGGCCTATAACAATCACCTGAAGAGCGCCCACTTGGGGCGTAACATGGACTATACGGGCTATACTGATATGTCCACATTCTATAGCTGTGATTCACTCGAGTTGCTGCGCCTCTACACAGCCACCCCCCCGAAAGCTTCGTCAAGAAGCAACTTCGGTTTCCGCAGCAAATGTGTGCTCGAAGTGCCCGAGGGTGCAGAAGAGAACTACCGCAACTCGGAGTACGTATGGAAGGAGTTCAAGGAGATTCGTGGCTTCTTCACTGGCGACGAGCTGGCCGAGGCCGACTTTGCCGTGCTGAAGGACATCTACGAGAAGCTTGATAACACCCAGTGGAAGACATCGTGGGATCTGACCAACAACCACAATCCCAACGGCAAGTGGCCGGGCGTGTCAACAGCCAAGCGCGGGTCTGAAACCTCGCTTATCTATGGCATCACTGACATAGATCTCTCGGCCATGGGTCTCACCGGCCAGCTGCCAGAGTCCATCTTCCGTCTGAAGGACTTGAAGACACTGAACCTCTCATACAACCATATCAGCGGCAATGCGGGCGAGATTATCAATGCCATTGCAGACAACAAACGTGCGCCGCTGACCGACCTGAACCTGCGCGGCAACGAGATTACAGGCGATGCGTTCGCTATTGCCTCGGCTCTGCCCGAACTGACGAAGCTGAACCTGAGCTACAACCAGCTGACCGACGTGTCTCAGGTGATTGACAAGACAACGCTGACCGACCTGAACATGGAGATGCAGTTCATCGACTGGTACACCAAACAGCCCGTGGCTGCAGCAGCCGAAGTGGCACAGGACATGACAGCCGGTGTGCCCGCTGCTATCAAGCTGCCCACCACCTTCACCTACCGTCACAGCTATCAAGATTTTAACCGCGACCCATCGAACCTGTACAGACCCTACTGTACCAACATTGACTACAACTACTGGAACAATACGTACGAGCTGGCAAAGACCGACGGCTTATGGAATATGGACACGTACGACACCCGTATGTTGCGTGCGCCGAAGAACCAGCCCGTGGCCTATGCAATGGACTGGCTGACCGTGATCCTTCGCTTCACATGGGAAGATGGTGACGTGAATGCTGACCAGACAGTTGATGTCACAGACCTGCAGAGCGTGTTGAATTTCGCCTTCAATGAGCGGAAGTACAACGGTGAGTTGTTCAACTTTGCCGACGCTGACTGTAACAGCGACAACGTGATAAACGTCAGTGATGTCGTTGGCAATGTGGAACGCATTTTGGCTTACACACCCGCTGACGCAAAACGCGCGCGAAGAATCTATAAGGTACAGGAGAACACAACAAATGTCATCTCGATGGAGAGCACCGACCTGATGTTGCACAACACTGATGCCGTGGCCGCAATGCAGCTGACGATTGTTAATGCCTCTCAGCACGACATCAGCGTGAGCAGCGACCTTCGCAACCGCTTCACTGTGATGATGAGACAGATTGATGACGGAGTGCGCATCGTCATCTATTCGGTTGATGGTCACACCCTGCAGTCCGGCAACCACACCCTGCTGTGCGAGCTGCCTGCAGGAGCCATTGTTACCGACGTGTGCCTGTCGGATGCTGATGCCCACCACTTGGGCTTTACCATCGATGGTGCGGAAGCCACATCTATTGATCAACTAACCCTCAATGGCAACCGTGACATACAAGTGTATGACCTGAGCGGCCGACGTACGGCATCGTGGCAGTCTCTGCCCAGTGGTGTCTATGTGGTCCGCGTGAATGGCAAGCAGTACAAGGTTAAGAAATAAAAAAGAATCAATATATGAAACACTTGAGATTATCCCTGTTGACAGCATTGGCCATGATGGCCATGCTGCTCCATGCGCAGACCAATGTGTTGCGCGTTGACACGGTGAAGGCTCCGTCCGGCAAGGCGCTCAGCCTGAATGTCGTGATGGAGAACCAGAGCGATGTCACCGGCGTACAGTTCGACATCAGTGTACCCTACGAGCTGAGCACCAACGAAGAGGGAGCCATCGTGGCTGAGGCTGCACGCTTACGCATACCAAATCATACTGTGCAGTGCCGCAAGAAAGACACCCCTTGGAAGACCTACTATCCAAAAGGTGAGGGAACCAGCGGTCAAGGCATGAACTATCATCGCTACCGCGTCATCATTTTCAGCGACCGCAACGAGTTGGTCGTTGATGATAAGGGCACATTGCTTACCCTACAGCTGACGACCGATGTGGCACTGGAGAACAACGCACTACTGCCCATCTATGTGGAGAATGTGACGATGACCGACTTACAGAAAAAGAATGTTGTCACAGGCACGAAGAACGGTGCCATCATCATTGAGCAGATTCCACGTCCCGACCTGGAACCGTCCGATGTTACCTTTACGCCCGAGGCCGTCAGCCCTGGCGACAAGTTTACGGTGGCATGGAATGTTAGGAATGTGGGACAGAAGGCCACAGAGGACGGATGGACGGAGCAGATATCGTTGGTGAACCTCGCAGGAACGACGTCAAAAATCATCGCCACAGCCTACTATAGTGAAGTGCTGGCACTGGACGGTGAAGTCAACCGCCAGGAGGAAATAGAGCTACCCCAGAACCTCGGTTTAGACGGTCTCTGCAAGGTGAGGGTCGAGGTGGTGCCCACAGACAAGACCGGCGAGCACCCGACGATGCGCGACAACAACGTTGCCACGAGTGCCACGAACATCAGCATTGAGAAGAGACTTACCTTCGAAATCTCGAAATACCGTTTTACAGAGGGCTCGCAGCACCGTGTCATGGCGAAGCTGAGCCGCTCGGGCAGCTGGACGCTGGCACAGACGTTCCAGATTATCAAGGATCCGAAGGACTCGCGTGTGGATATCCAGCAGAACGTCACAATCCCCGCCGGACAGTCGGGCGTGGTGTTCTACTTCAACGTGAACGACAACGATGTGGTTGATGCCGACAGCATCGTCACCATCACTGTCAAGCACACGGATTACGTGCCTGTTGCACAGCAGATTGTCATCGAAGACAACGAGTACCCGGCATTGAAGGTGAAGGCTTCGAAGGTGGATCTCAACGAGGGTGATGCCTTCACACTCACCATCACCACGCCACGCATCTCGCCGGAGCCCATCACAGTGAAGATTCAGAGCGAGGATAACAGCCGCTTCATCTTCAATTCCACGGCAGTGATTCCCGCCAACGAGGAATCCGTCACGGTACCCGTGGTGTGCAGCAACGACGAACTGCCCAATCTGGAACAGTCAAACAAGTTCACCGCATCGGCCAAGAATCTTAGCGCTGGCGAGGTCATCGTCATCCTGCATGACGACGATATGCCCGCGCTGACGCTTGAACTCACACCCAACCAGGTGAGCGAAGGCGACGGACCCACTGCCGTGTCCGCTGTGCTCACTCGCACTGGCAAGACCAGCAACGCCATTACGGTGAGAATCAGTGACGACTCGGACGGCGGCCTCTACTACAGCAACAAGAGCATCACGATGGACAAGGGCGTGGAGACTGTGTTCTTCAACCTCGGACCTGTTGACAACGCCGTGCAGGAGGGCGACCGCACCTACACCATGACTGCCGCCATCTATGTCAAGTCATGTAGCTGCTCAGCCAGCGGTGAGAGCGTCGGTAGCGTGCAGGCTCAGATAACTGTACTTGACAACGACGGTGCAGCCCTGAGTGTCAGCTCGCAGGTGGCTACCGTGAAGGAGGGCGGCGAGACCACACTCACCGTGACCCGTAATACACTGAACGATGTGTCAAAACCGCTCACTGTGACCCTAAGCAGTAACTATGATGACGAGCTGGAGTACAATCACAGCGTCACCATCCCCGCTGGAGAGTCCTCAACACAGGTGCCGGTGAAGTCTAAGAAGAACGATGTGAGCGGAGACTCCAAGACCATCGTCTTCACCGTTGCTACTACGGGCTACGCCTCAGGCACATGCATGTTGCTCGTCACCGATCAGACGTTGCCCGACGCACGTGCCATCAACCTCACAACCGATGTGAGCGAGATTGGTATCAAGTCGAAGATTACGGCCAGTGTGACCATCGTTAACGAGGGTGCCTACCCCCTGCCCGCCAATACACCCGTGGTGTTCTATCAGCAGGGCAAGTCCGAGGCATTGGGCACGACCAACACCGAGAAGGCTGTTCCCGTAGGCGAAAGCATCGTGGTCAACCGCATCATCACCTTACCGGATCAGGTGGGCGACTACACTTACTACGCTGTGGTCAATGCATCGCGCACAGTCACTGAGCTCGTCTATACCAACAACACCTCGAACGAGGTGAAGGTGAAGGCCACATCGCCCTTCACCGCTACGGTGAAGACCGACAAGCAAGTATATCGTCAGAACGCAGAAGTTGTCATCAGCGGCGAGATACACGGCGAGAACTCGGCCAACGCCCCCATCGATGTCTATATGATTAATGATGGTACGCGCGAGGTGAAGCAGGCAGATACCGATGCCGATGGCAAGTTCACCCTCGTGTGGCAGCTTTACGACAAGCAGTCCGGCCACTTCGCAGTGGGTGCTTGCTACAGAAACGATCCCACGACAGAGGAAATGGCAACCTTCGATGTCTTCGGACTCAAGCGTACCGAGAACAGCTACATCACCTGCCAGGCAACGTGTGGCGAAGCCTACGGCGGTTCGCTCAGACTGGTGAACGCCGGCAAGCTGCCGCTGACGGGTGTGAATGTCGAGGTGATGGGTGGTCCCGAGGGATTGCAGACACAGTTCGACATTCCAGCCAACATCGGTGCCAGCGAGGAGGTGACACTGAGATACTCTCTCACTGGTACAGTGCCGTCGCAGGGCGACAGCTGGGAGATGATCCGCATCCGCGTTGTCTCCGACGAAGGCGCAGCACTCGAGATTCCTATTCACTTCTACGCCCGCCTGGCGACAGGCAATCTGGTGCCCGAGTTCCACAACCTGAACACGACCGTGGTGAAGACCACCGGACGCGACATCAGCTTCATGGTCACCAATACGGGTAAGGGCAACACGGGTAAGATCAGCCTCTCGCTGCCCGACTTCATCAAGCCACTGACAGGATCCACCATGCCTGGCCTGAATCAGAACGACACAGCCACCGTCGTGCTGCGCATACAGCCCACTGACGACATGCAACTCAACGTGCCCGTCACTGGTATGCTCGGCATCAACTGCGAGAATGGCAATGGCACCTACGTCAACTACAGCATTATGCCCGTGAGCAATTCTAAGGGTACACTGGTCGTTGACGTCACCGATGAGTTCACCTACTACACCGACGAGAAGCCGCATGTGGCAGGAGCTGAGATTGTACTGCGCAACCCTGTCACGGGTGCACTCGTGGCACAGGGAACGAGCGATGCCAACGGCCTCTACACCATAGAGCTGCCCGAGGGCTACTACCAGCTGAATGTCACTGCCGACAAGCACGATGCATATAAGAATAATGTGTTGGTTGACCCAGAGGGCACGACAACGAAGGTAATCAACCTGAGCTACCAGGCCATCAGCGTGAGTTGGAACGTCGTGGAAACAGAGGTGGAGGATCAGTATGAAATCGTGACGACGGTGAAGTACGAGACGAATGTGCCCACTCCCGTTGTGGAGACGGTACAACCCGATAAGCTCGATTTGGACCATCTGGGTGTAGGCGAGAGCATCATCTACTATGCCATCATGACCAACAAGGGACTCATCCAGGCCGAGGACGTAGGCTACACGATTCCTGAGTTCGCAGGCGACTATCAGTGGGAACCCCTTGTGGAGCACGAGAACCTCACGCTGGCACCGCAGCAGAGCTACACCATCCCCGTGAAGGTGACACGCGTGGAGACTGCCGCATCCACGAAAGGACAAAAGTTCAGAGCTGCAAGCAATGGCAACTGCCGCACGCTGTCAACAACAGTTTATTGGTGGGAGTGTGGTAAAGACCACAAATGGCATAAGTATTCAAGGCCTGTCACATACACCGAGTGCGATGGTGGCTACTATACCGTCTATGGCGGCGGTGGTGGTGGCGTAGGCGGTCCTGGCGGTGGTGGTGGCGGCAGCAGCTCGTACACCTCGACACAGAACAGCAACCAGATCTACGAAGGTAAGGACTGTAACCCCTGTAAGGAGAACATGCATAAGATTGCTAAGTCGATTTTCGACTGCGCCATCTCGTTCGTCGATGTCTTCCAACTGGGTTGCTGGTACGGTCTGGCTAATGGTATCATGAACCATAGTTCGGCTGCCGACATCACTCAAATAGTCGTTGGTGCCGTAGGTTGTGGTGTCGGTATCGTCAAAAACGACAGCCCAATAGGTCTTATCTGTAACATCGTGAACTGTACCGTATCGTTTGTCGATTTGTATGTATCCGACTGCGGCGCTCCCCCACCACCCGACATTGGTCCTGGCGACGTGCCCGGAGGAGATGGAGGCGGTGTCAATCCTCCAGATCCCGGAATCTTCCACGCACCCATAAAGCACCTTCCCAAGAAGGAAAAAGCAGGCGGTGGGAGCGAGTTCCTGAATGTGTTTGCAGCACGTAACTTTGCCGTGCAGCGCTGGTTGGAGAACTACTTAGGCGTCTTCGACGAAATCTTAGGTTCGCGCAAATGGCAAGATAACATGACTATTGACGAGCGCGACGAGATGCTGCAAGTCATAGAACCTTTCCTGAGGAACAGAGAGCACATCACCGCCGACGCACTAAGGCTCTACAAGCCGCAGGATGTCAGCGACGGCCTGCTCGATTATCTCGTTGAGCGCATTAACAATACGATTGACTATGAGAAGGACGAGACGCTCGAGGCAGAAAACAGAATTCATGCCGACATCCTGAGCTGCCGTCTGGACATGATGAACCAGCTCGACGAGTTCATCAAGGAGCACACGGGCGAGACGGTCATGGGACTCTTCTCGCAGGATTCCAGAGACGTGATAGACCATTTGGAAAAGGAGTCTAACAACACCTGTGCCACCATCAAACTGCAGATAGATCAGACGATGACCATGACGCGCCAGGCCTTCCGAGGCACACTGACCATCGGCAATGGTAATAAGGAAGCCGCCATGGAGGATGTGAAGCTCAAATTGAAAGTGACCAACACGCAGACCGCACAGCTGGCCACCGAGAAAGAGTTCGAGATGCACACTGAGAGTCTCATGAACTTCAAGGGCGAGCTGGACATGGAGAGCGGCTGGCACCTCGGCGCTGACAGCACCGGCACGGCCACCATCTTGTTCATCCCCTCGAAGTATGCCGCACCCGATGAACCGGTGGAATACTCCTTCGGCGGCACACTGAGCTATAAGGACCCGAACACCGACCTCGAGGTGACGCGCGAGCTCTACCCCGTGACGCTCACCGTGAAGCCGAGTCCCGAGCTCGACCTGACCTACTTCATGCAGCGTGACCTCTATGGCGACGATGCCCTCACCGAAGCCATCGAGCCCGTCGTGCCCGGCGAGTTTGCCGTCATCATCAACAACAAGGGTAATGGCGATGCCACGAACGTCCGCATGCTGACGAAGCAACCCAAGATTATCGAGAACGAGAAAGGACTCTACATCGACTTTGAGTTCGTCTCATCGCAACTCAACGGACAGGACAAGGTGATGGCCATGGGCGAAAGCATACCCACCGAATTCGGCAACATCCCTGCCCACTCACAAGCCTACGCACAGTGGTGGCTCCAGAGCTCTCTGCTCGGACACTTCGTGGAGTACGACATCAAGGCCACACACGTCACCAGCTACGGCAATGAGAACCTCTCGCTACTCGATCAGGTGACCATCCACGAGCTCATCCACGGCTTCACGCCGCCGGCAGGCAATGTGACCATCGGAAGAGGATTCCTCGTCAATGACATCAGCGACACGGAAGACCTTCCCGACCAAATCTACTTCACCAATGGCACTCAGGCTGAAGTCAACGTGAGCACTGATGCCGTGATAGAAAAGCAGAGCAACACCGAATACACACTCACCGTGCATCCCACAAACCAGGGGTGGAACTATGGCTCACTGCTTGACCCAACCGTGGGGCGCCGCAAGCTGCTGAGCATCGTGCGACTGAGCGACAACCAAGAGCTGCCTGTAGATAACATGTGGCAGACCGACCGCACGCTGGTCGATGGCGGCGATTGGCTCTACGAGAACCGCCTCCACTTCATCGACAATTTCCCTGCTGCGACCATGCTCGAGGGCGTGAAATACAAGCTCACCTTCGAAGACCGCAGCGAAAAGCCTCTCGAAGTGGACAGCATCACAGGCATGGAACTGAACGGTCAGCCCGTGCGCACGACCTACGTGGACGAGGTGACCGTGACGTTCAACAAGGCCATCCAGCCCGAGACATTCACGCAGGACGACGTGACACTCACTGTGCAGGGCAAGAAGCAGGATCTATCCTCTGTCAGCTTCACCTCTGAAGACAATACCGTATGGACGCTCAACTTCACCGACCTGAACCGCACGCTCCCCAATGGCTACTACGTACTCACCGTGCAGACCACCGGTATCATCGACCACGAAGGCTACAACGGCTACAACGGCCTGAAGAAGGACTGGGTGCTCTTCCTCGGAGGACTCGTGCAGGTCACCACCACAGAATATCCGCTCTACTCAGGCATCATCCAGCGCGAGAAGATTGGTGACACAACAGAGCCTGCCAATGCACCGAGAAAAGCTCCGGGCGACGGCAATGTCACGGCTGTGAAGTATGGTGACAAGTACCGCTTCACCGCAACTGCCAACGAGGGCTTTGAGTTCGTGAACTGGTCGCTGAATGGTGTGGCCATCTCCACCAACCCCGTCTATGAAACCACTATCACCAGCAATCAGGACCTCGTAGCCAACTTCAAGAAGAGGCAATACAAGGTGGACGCAACCGCCGGCAGCGGTGGTACTGTGGCTGGCACTGGTGTCTATGACTATGGTGCTGAGGTGAACATCGTGGCTACGCCCAAGGCCGACTTCATTCTCAAGGGATGGATTGTCAACGGCACCGCAGTCGCTGCCGATGGGAATACGCTGACAGTCACAGCAGACAAGGCGCTGACCATCCAAGCCGAATTCGTTCAGGATGTCTTTACACAAGCCCTCACTATGGTACAGGGTTGGAACTGGGTTTCTACCTATCTCAGCGAGGAGCAGCCCTTGGGCAATGTGACCACATTCGCTTCACGCGTCCTCAGCCAGACGGACGAATTGGTCATCGACCCGGAATACGGGCTCATGGGCAACATCAACAGGATCGTCCCGACGGCAGGATACAAGATTGAGGCTGCAACCAACTTCAGCATTGCCATGCGCGGACGAATCTATAAGAAGCCCATCAGCGTACAACCAGGTTGGAACTGGATAGCTTATCCTTACTACGAGTCTCGAGGTCTGGCTGACGTGCTGACCGGTGCCGAGGAAGGCGACTATATCGTCTCTCAGGCAACTGGCTTCTCACAGTATAGCGGTGGCAAATGGGAAGGTACACTTGACGTGTTGATTCCCGGACAGGGTTATCTCTATAAGTCCGTGTCCTCGAAGCAACTGACCTTCGACATCACCAACGCTCCGGCCAGTGAACCAGCACCTGTGTCTCAACTCGTTGTTGATGCCCGTCGCTATCCCAACACGATGAACATCACCGCACGCATCTACGACAACGACATCGAGATGCCGGCACAGCAATATACCGTATATGCCTTCGTTGGTGAAGAACTGCGCGGTATCAGCCAGTGCGTGGGCAGCAACCACTATCTCACAGTCTATGGTGATGATCCTGTCAGCATCACGCTCATCGTGGAGAATGCAGAGACCAGCGAAACGTTCTGCACCGAGAATACACTGACATTCACCGACGATGTTGTGGGCAGCTACGAGAAACCGTTCGCTATCGACATGGGGCCGACCACAGGCATCAGCCAAATGACCCTCACGGCTCCGATGACGGTCTATACCGTTGATGGCGTACTCGTCAGTCGTGATGCAACCATCAAGCATTTACGCAGCCTTCCCAAGGGTGTGTACATCGTGAACCGACGTAAGTGTTACATCCGATAATAGCACTTAGCCCCTAAATCAAGAAGCGCCCGACCTCTCACACTGGTCGGGCGCTTGCGTGTTTCTATGTCCTGAGTGCATTAGATGCCCTGTCTGTTTCTATGCCCTTCTTCTGTTGATTTAGCAGCGGAGGGTTCGTAGGGTTTTCCGCAAAAGTTTTTTGCAGATTGCTGAAGCGCCTGCTATTCGTTCAACTCATCGATGTGGGCGAGGGTTTGGAGGCGCCGCATGGCGGCGGCATCGTCCTTGGGGCAGATCATGAGGACGCCGCCTTCCTCGGTGACGACGAAGTCCTTGAGACCGCTGATGGCGGCGAGGTGCCCTGAGGGTAGGCGCACGATGTTGCCTTCGGCGTTGTCGAAGAGGGCTTCGCTGTGGACGGTGACATTGCCGCGGCCGTCAGTCTTTACGTCGGAGGGAGGGTGAGGGGTGTTGACCTTCGGCGCGTGGAGGGCATCGGTGGCGATGCCTTGCCATGTGCCCAGGTCGGCCCATCCGAAGCGGCACTTCTGCACGTAGCTGTGGCCGGTATGCTCCAGCACGGCATGCTCCATCGACAGATTGGGCAGCACGGGGTAGGTGGCCAGTGAGGGATACACATCCTGGTACTCGGGCACGTGCTTGATGATATTGTTGAGCATGTAGTGGGCGCCGAAGACGAAGAGGCCTGTGTTCCACAGGAACTCACCGCTCTCCATGAACATCTGGGCGAAGTGTTCGTCGGGTTTCTCCGTGAACGTCTTCACGCGATAGATGCGCTGTTCTTCCTCGATGGATTCGCCCATTTGCACATAGCCGTAGCCCGTCTCGGGTCGGGTAGGGGGCACGCCCATGTTGACGACGCCGTTGTGGTGCTCCATCGTTTGCAGGGCATGAAGGAGGTCGTTGTCGAACTGGTCGTCGCCGTAGATGACCTGATCCGAGGGGGATAGCACGATGCACGCCTCGGGACAGCGGCGCAGGATGACGGTCGTGGCCCATGTCACAGGTGCGAGGGTGCCGCGGCGTACGGGTTCCTCGAGGATCTGCTCGCGGGGCAGCTGCGGCAGCTGCTCCTGCAGGATCGACGTATAGGACTGCAGCGTGCTGACAAAGATGTTCTCGGGTCGGATGAAGCGGGCGAAGCGGTCGTAGGTCTGCTGGATCAGCGTGCGACCGGTGCCTGCAAAGTCCATGAATTGTTTGGGGAAGTGCTCGCGGCTGGCGGGCCACAGGCGGCTTCCCGTGCCTCCGGCTAAGATGAGGCAGAAATACTTCTCAGAAGGTTTGGTCATGGTAGGTTAGTATATGTTCTTGATGTTCTTTCTCTTATTTCTTCACCACTTTTCGGCCATTAACGATAAAGATTCCCTTGTTCCAGGTTGCAGGGTGTACACGCCTTCCGCTTAGGTCGTAGATGGTTGCAGGGGTAGTGGATTGTGGTTTTTCTGTGATTTCATCGATGCCTACGGATTCATTGAAGCGGATGCGAATCTCGGTGGGGCTGTTCCATTTATTGGTGCTGTTGCCGCTGCAGAGGATTCGCACATAGCGAGCCTCCACGGGTGTGAAACGGTAGCGCTCCATCTGGTTGGTGAGGCCGCTACTGACGATGGTACCGGTGGCATCTGTCCAAGTCCGGTTGTCGATGGAGGTCTGTATCTTAAAGGTGAAGGTGCGCTGATTGCCATTGTAGAAAGCCATATCTACGGCATAGACATTCTTGACATCCTTTAGTTCGAAGCAGATCCATTGGTTCATGCCCTCTTGGCTCCAGCGGGTGGATAGGTTGCCGTCGTTGACATTGGCTTCCACGTTCGTGTTATTTTCCCGTCCTATAGCGGTGATGGTGATGTTCTCCTGTTTCTCGTCCAGCGGCACGGTGCGCATCAGTGTGCGGCGCTGGTTGTCAGCCATCTCTCCGCCCGCCTCGCTGTGTATGTCGGAAACAATCAGCTCATAGCGGCCATAGTCCAGCGGCTCACTTAGCGTGATGGTCACCGTGTGGTCCTCGCCGATATGGAAGTCTGCGGCATCAACGGCAGTGAGTTCACTTAGATAAGGATCCCCGTTGATGAGCGAGTGCAACAGGTAGTTGCCCGCATCTGAGGCCTCTGTGGCGTCGGGCTGCTGGTTGAAGGTCACGGTGATTCGTGTGGCATCATCGCTGAGCCGCACGCCCGTCATGCGAAGCTTTGGCAGGTTGGCATCATCAGCCGCCAGCTTGCTCATCTCTGCGACAGCCATGAGGTAAGCACCGATGCCGAAGTCGTGGTAGTCTGTAGCCTTGATGGTCGTATTGGGACTGGCATTTTCTCCTATAGGCTGTATGTACCCCACAGTGCCGTTTTCCTGTAGCGCGATGGTGGAGAGATAGTTCCAGGCACGCTCCAGTGTGGCGCCGTACTCCATCTCGGAGAGGATGCCGTTGCGGATGCCCCAGGCGTATGCGAAGGTGTTGAGAGCCGTGCCGCTCGTCTCGCGGCCCGGAGCCTGTGCCGGGTCAAGGAGTGAGCGCGTCCAGTAGCCTTCGTCCTGCTGACATGCTTTGAGGGCTGCTGCCATACGACGGTAGTAGGTGATATACTCCTCGCGATGTACATCGTTCTCGGGTAGCTCGCTGAGCACTTTGGCGAAGGCGGCGAAGATCCAGCCGTCGCCGCGCGCCCAGAAGTCCTTCTTACCAGTGTATGTTGTGTGGGCAGGATAGACATATTTGGCATCGCGGAAGTAAAGACCAGTTTCCTCGTCATACATGATGCTGTTGGCATACTGCCAATAGTCGTACATCTTGTTGAGATAAGTCTGTTCGCCCGTGATGTGATAGAGCTTGGTCATGATAGGCATCACCATGAACAGGCCATCTACCCACCAGAGATAGTCGTTGGCATCGGTCGATATCTCATAGCCCATGACTTCCAAGGCACGTTCAATCTTCTTCGGGTCGTGCTGCGAGTCAAGGTTATAGAGGTCGGCATATACCTGGAAGCATACCTGATTGTCGCCGAAGAGCACCCAGTTGCTCCCTTCGCCGTAGGTCTTATACTGCCATGTTTCGGGATTCGTGCCGGTGGCTCCCCACCAGTTGCTGCGCTCGGCCCATGCCGTACTGTAGTTGCGGTATTGCTCATCGCCGGTCACATCATAGGCGGCCATGTTGCCAATGTGATAGACGGCTCTGTTCCAGAAGTAGTCGCCATGGTTGGGATGGCGCTCCTGCCATGTCTGGTTGACGGTGTTCAGAATATGTAGTACTTCCTCGCGTTGGGGCAGTGTCTGCATGGATGTGGGAGCGAGCGGTTGCTCAATGGTCTGTTTGAAATTGAGCAATGCCTCAAACCATGCCTCGTCGCTGTCATAGCGCCCTGCGGGGAAGATCGACCATCCGCCACCGAAGTAGAATGTGAGCTCTGTGCCCACCGTGTAATCGGTTGTGAGACACAAGTGGCTGTCAATCACCTCTGTGGTGACAGCTCCTGCATGTTCTCCAGAAGGTATATACGCCCCTTGGAAGAACCGTGCCCCGGCGCTCGTGATGCTGCCCTCGCTCTTTGCCTCTGCCCATGCCACCAAGCCTGGTGTCTTCGTGTCGGCCACGCCTTCCACGAGATGTGTCATATCCGTATGCTGATACACCGCTACGGCCAGCTTGAATGTCTTCGCAGGGCCTTCGAAGCGCACGGTTGCCTTATTGAGCAGGGCACCCGCCGTAGTTGTAACGTGGAGCGTCTTGGTATAAGCAGAACCATCCACCATCACATTGTTATAGGTCAGTGTGAAGCTCGATTGCAGTGCTGACTGTTCATCGATGACGCAGCTGTTATAGGGATTATGCATCTGCAGATGGCCGCCTACCACAGCCGCAGTACCACCACAGCCCAGCCGCTTTCCGTTGACAGAGTAGGCATCCACACCATACTGGCTCTCATTGTGGTAGTTGGAGAGTTTGTACATATCGTCGATGACGGGTGTTGCCTTTTTCTTGAACCACACATCTACGCCCTGCGCTGTGTTGGGCTCGTTCTTGAGCAGCGTCGAGGAGTACATGCGATATGCGCAGAGGTCGTTTTCCCAAGCGATATCATCGCGCGTCGATGGCATCTTGACAGCGGCATAAGTCACTTTTGATGGTGCCGTGGGTGTACCGTCGGTCAGTGTGTAGCCAGTCGTAGCGCCGTGAGGAACGGTGGCGCGGAAGCGGATGGTATGCCCGTCGGCCAGCGCTTCGAAGGGCACTATCGTGCCGTTTTCGGTCTTCAGTGTATGAGTGGTTGGGTTGATATCCTCTGGCAATACTACCTCCACCGTCTCGTCCTGACGGTCGATGGCCAAGGTGTTCTTCAGGCGGAAACTGTAGTCTTGGGCTGTGCCGGGTAGGCAAAGGCCCAAGAAAAGCAGCGGTGAAAGAAGATGTTTGAACATATCGGAGTTAGTTAGTGTTTATAGCTGTTGAAAAGTGCGGTGTTGGTGAAGCGATTATAGGATAATGCCATCGAGCATGGTCAAGTAGTCCTCAATGGCTCCCCTTATCTCTGGGATGCGAATGTACTCATCTGCTGTGTGGCTGCGGGCGCTGTCGCCGGGGCCCATCTTCAGCGAAGGCCATGACATCAGCGCTTGGTCGGAGAGTGTCGGCGACCCGAAGGTGCGGCGTGGATCTCCGTTCAGGGTCGCTCCCAGTGCCAACGCGCGCTGCACCAGCGGGTGCTGCTCGTTGATGGAGGATGAGTTGAGGCGGAAGGAGCGTGCCGTCACCTCGCTCTTTACGTGCGCGCGCACCTGTTCATATATATCTTGGTTGGTGTAGCACTCATTGGAGCGCACATCGACCGTGAACGTGCAGCTGTCGGGCACCACGTTGTGCTGGGTACCGGCCTGCACGATGGTGACGCTCATCTTCACGGGTCCCAGCAGCGGCGAGGTCTCGGGGAAACGGTAGCTACGGAACCATTCGATGTCCTGCATCGCGTGGTAGATGGCATTGTCGCCTTCATCGCGCGCAGCATGACCTGCCTTGCCGCGGGCCGTGCAGTCCAGCACCATCAGGCCTTTCTCGGCGATGGCGGGCTGCATCTTCGTGGGCTCGCCCACGAGGGCTACGCTGATTGGCGGCAGCTGCTTCAGGGCACGTGAGGCGCCGTCGCGCCCCGACACCTCCTCCTCGGCGGAGGCCAGGAAGATGAAGTTGCAGCGCTGCGGGCGCGTCACCAACACACGGAACACCTGCAACAACGCCACCAGCGAGGCGCCGTCGTCGTTGCTGCCGAGACCATAGAGGCGGTCGCCCTCCAGCGTCGGCGTGAAGGGGTCGCGCTGCCAGGCGCTCACGGGCTTCACCGTGTCGATATGTGCGTTGAGCAGCAGGGTGGGGCGCCCGGCGTCGTAGTCGCGGGCGATGCACCACAGGTTGTGGCCGTCGCGCTGTAGCGAGAACCATTCGCGCCCATCGGCATCGCATTGCCGCTGCGCGATGAAATCGTGCAGCACGTCTGCCGCCGCACCTTCGTCGCGGCTGGTGCGCGGCGTGGCGATGAGTTGTCGCAGGAGTGCAACGGCTTCGTCGGTCAGGGATGAGGGGTCGCTCATGGTGGTTTTTGCGTCTTGCAGCGGCAAAGGTAATGAAAAATTCTTTTATCATGTCATAAAAGCGTTGTTTTTTCAGGAAAAGTGACACTTCATGAGCCAAAAAGGAAAAAACTTACACCTTTTCACACAAAACTCTCCACTTTCAACTCTAAACTCTCAACTTTTCACTACCTTTGTCCCATCTTTTCTGTCAAATGCTATCGCTTATGTTGAATCAGGCTTCTCTTTCCGTGCTCATTCACGAGCAGGCCAAGGTCTATGGCGACCGTGTGGCGCTGAGCTATCGCGACTATGCCACAGCCACGTGGCGCACTATCTCATGGAACGAATTCTCCAAGCGTGTGTCGCTGGTGTCCAATGCGCTGTTGAAGATGGGCGTGGGCGTGCAGGAGAACATCGCCGTCTTCTCACAGAACAAGCCCGAGAGCGTCTGCGTGGACTTCGGCACCTATGGCATCCGTGCCGTGAGCATCCCCTTCTATGCCACCAGCAGCGAGGCGCAGATTCAATATATGATCAAGGATGCCTCCATCCGCTTCGTCTTCGTGGGCGAGCAGTATCAGTATGATACCGCTTTCCGCGTCCTCAAGATGTGCCCCACGCTGGAGCGCCTTATCATCTTCGACCGCGCGGTGCAGAAGAACCCGCAGGATCAGGTGTCGCTCTACTTCGACGAGTTCCTGCAGCAGGGCGAGGGCTTCCCCTTTGCCGACGAGGTGGCCGCGCGTGCCGCCAGTGTGCAGCCTGACGACCTGGTGAACATCCTCTATACCAGCGGCACCACGGGTGTCTCCAAGGGCGTGACCCTCACCTATCGCATGTATGCTGCCGCCATCCCGGCCAACGACCACATCATGCACCTCTCGGAAAAGGATGTCATCATGTGCTTCCTCCCCTTCACCCATGTCTTCGAGCGCGCCTGGAGCTACTGGTGCCTGAGTCGTGGCGCACAGCTCGCCATCAACCTCAAGCCGCAGGACATCCTGATGACGCTGCGCGAGGTGCATCCCACCTGCATGGCCGCCGTGCCGCGCTTCTGGGAGAAGGTGTATGCGGGCGTGCAGGAGAAGATCGCCTCCAGCAGCGCCATGCAGCGTAAGCTGATCCTGGATGCGCTGGCAATAGGTAAGAAATACAACATCGAATACAAGATGCGGGGCATCGTGCCGCCGCTGCAGCTGAAGCTGCGCTATGCCTTCTACGAGAGCACCATCATCTCCCTCCTCAAGAAGACGCTCGGTCTGGAGAACGCCCACTTCTTCCCCACGGCGGGCGCCGCCATCCCGCGTGAGGTGGAGGAGTTCGTGCACTCATGCGGCATCAATATGACCGCCGGCTACGGCCTCACCGAGACCACCGCCACCGTCAGCTGCGACTGGCATGACTCCCCCGTCAGCATCGGCTCCGTAGGTCGCGTCCTCGCCGGCATCGAGATCAGCTTCGGCGAGAACAATGAGATCCTCCTCAAGGGCGACACCATCACCAAGGGCTACTACCGCAAGGCCGAGATGACCGCGCAGGCCATCGACAAGGACGGATGGTTCCACACCGGCGACAGCGGCTACATCAAGAACGGCGAGCTCTTCCTCACCGACCGCATCAAAGACCTCTTCAAGACCAGCAACGGTAAGTATATCTCTCCGCAGGCTCTGGAATCCAAGTTCGTGGTGGACCGCTACATCGATGAAATCGCGATTATTGCCGACGAGCGTAAGTTCGTCTCCGCCCTCGTCATTCCGGACTACAGCCTCCTGGAGAAATGGGCCGAAGACAACGCCATCGCCTTCGAGTCGCGCGAGCAGCTCTGCGCCAATCCGTTGGTGGTGAAGATGATGCTGGACCGCATCTCCATGCTGCAACAGGAGTTCGCCCAATACGAGCAGGTGAAGCGCATCACCCTCCTGCCGGAACCCTTCTCGATGGAGAAGGGCGAGCTCACCAACACCCTGAAGATGCGCCGCCCCGTCATCGCCAAGAACTACAAGGATCTCATTGATAAGATGTATGAGGATTAAGGATTAAGGATTAAGGATTAGAGATTAAGGATTAGAGATTAAGGATTAGAGATTAAGGATTAAGGATTAAGGATTAAGGATTAGAGATTAAGGATTAAGGATTAAGGATTAAGGATTAGAGATTAAAGACTCTCAACTGTCAAATTGTAAATCGTCAAATTGTCAAATAATTCGTGATCACTCAAGAACAGTTAAAAGAAACCCAGGAGCGCGTGGAGGCGCTCTGTAAATACCTCGATATTCCCCGCAAGCAGATGGAATATGAAGAGGAGCAGCTTCGCACCCAAGCCCCCGACTTCTGGGAGGATGCCAAGCGTGCCGAGGAGCAGATGAAGAAAGTCAAGGGCCTTGAGAAATGGATCAAGGGCTATGCCGAGGTGAGCACCCTCGCAGAGGAACTCGCCACCGCCTTCGACTTCTATAAGGAAGACCTCGTCACCGAACAGGAGGTAGATGAGCTATATGCTAAAACCATCGATTCCATCGAAGTCCTGGAGCTGCGCAATATGCTGCAGCGCGAGGAGGACTCGATGGATGCCGTCCTCAAGATCAACTCCGGTGCCGGCGGCACCGAGGCTCAGGACTGGGCGCAGATGCTGATGCGTATGTATATGCGTTGGGCTGAGCAGAACGGCTACAAATGTGTCGTCAGCAACCTCCTCGAAGCCGACGATGCCGGCATCAAGTCCTGCACCTTGGAGATTATGGGCGACTACGCCTACGGCTACCTCAAGGGTGAGAACGGCGTGCACCGCCTCGTGCGTGTGTCGCCCTACAATGCCCAGGGCAAGCGCATGACCAGCTTCGCCTCTGTCTTCGTCACACCCCTCGTGGATGACTCCATCGAGGTGAACATCGAGCAGGCCCGCATCTCATGGGACACCTTCCGCAGCAGCGGCGCCGGCGGTCAGAACGTGAATAAGGTGGAGTCCGGCGTACGTCTGCGCTATCAATATAAAGACCCCTACACAGGTGAGGAGGAAGAGATCCTCATCGAGAACACCGAGACGCGCGACCAGCCCAAGAACAAGGAGAACGCCCTGCGACTGCTGCGCTCCATGCTCTACGACAAGGAGCTCCAGCACCGTATGCAGGAGCAGGCCAAGGTGGAGGCTGGTAAGAAGAAGATTGAATGGGGCTCGCAGATCCGCTCCTATGTCTTCGACGACCGCCGCGTCAAAGACCACCGCACAGGCTTCCAGACCTCCGATGTCGGTGCCGTCATGGACGGAAAGATCGACGGCTTCATCAAAGCCTACCTCATGGAGTTCGGCGGGGAAGCGTAGCGCTCGCGCAAGCGCGAAGTTTAAAGTTTAAGGTTTAAAGTTTAATGCAGAAACCTTGGACAATTAACATCGCAAATGGCAGAGCAATCCTCATTAAACCTTAAACTTTAAACATTAAACTAAACAACATAATGAGCAAAACAAAAAAAGAGCTGCGTGCCGCCAAGAAGGCCGCACGCGAAGAGCGTCAGGCTAAGCGTGTCATCAACTGGATCGTCGGGGGACTCCTCGTCTTCTTCCTCGTTATCTTCTTCGGCTACCTGATTATGTATGCTTGAGATCGAGCGTAAGTTCCGCGTCCGCGACGACAGCTACAAGACACTGGCCACCAGCCACACCCGCATCGAACAAGGCTATATCGCCTCCGGCAATGGGCGCACCGTGCGTGTCCGCATCCGGGGTGACCGGGGTTATATCACCATCAAAGGCCCCAGCCTCGACGGCGGCCTCAGCCGCTATGAGTTCGAGACGGAGATAGCCGTCGGCGATGCCCACGACCTCATGCAGCTCTGCGAGCCCGGCATCATACAGAAGGAGCGCTGGCTGGTGCCCCTGGCGGACGGTCACACTGTAGAGGTCGATGAATTCTTCGGTGACAACGAAGGTCTCGTCATGGCCGAGATAGAACTCGCGGGCCCTGACGAGACCTTCCTGCGTCCCGATTTCTTAGGCGATGAGGTGACCGGAGATCGTCGTTATTACAACTCCCACCTCCGTCGCTACCCTTACCGCCTCTGGGGTGAGTAGCGCTTCTTACAGTCCGAGCTTTTTCTTAGCAGCGGCAGCAGCGTCGTCGATGGCTTTGTTGGCGGACTCCTGTGCCTTCTGCTGGGCGGCATTAGCGGCTTCTTCCACCTTAGCTTTCGCAGCTTCCTTGGCAGCCTCGGGGGCAGCTTCAACGGCTGCCTTCACAGCGTCTGCGGACTCCTGCAGGGCAGCAGCCTGAGCGTCGGCATCTGCTTCCACGCTGGTGGCGGCCGTCTGTACACTCTCGAAGATGTTCTGGGGGACGCCCTGCACGCTGCCGATGGCGTTGGCGACGGTGGAGGCGATCTCGCCGTTCTTCAGCTTCTCAGCATTCTCGGTGATGAACTCGGTGATGACGGCGGTGTAGGCAGCAGCAGCCACCGTGTCGCCGGCAGCGATGAACTCAGACACCTTCTCGGCGATCATGCCGCCGATGGCGTTGATCTGCTCGGGGTCTGCATTCTGGAGCTGGTCCTGCAACAGTGCCACTACGGTCTGTGCCTGCTCCTCAGCAGTGCCTTCCACGGCGAGGGAGTCAGCGTCTGCATTAGCTGCGGTCTTGCCGCCACAGGCAGCGAAGCTCATGGCCACGAGAGCCATAGCAAAGAAAAGAATCTTTTTCATTTCATTTTTGTTTTTTGTGGAACAATAAGTGAGTTAGTTGCTAAATCCGCGGCAAAGGTAAGCATTAAAAACATACGTTGTTCTTGTTTTTACACGAATATGCATAATTAATCCACGAATTACCATAAATTCTTTCCATCCTCAGAACTTCTGGTTCCATTTCATAAGACCGCGGTCTTCACGTCGAAAGACCGCGGTCTTCACGCCGGAGGAGCGCGGTGCATCTGCCTTTACACCGCGGTGCAATCGCCTTCGCACCGCGGTGCATGAATTTTGACATACCTTCATCATTTTGGGTTTAACGGGTTGAATAGTAAATAACTACATCATTTCAAACCTACATCAAACCTACATCAAACCAGCATCAAACCAGCATTGCCTCTGAGGCATCTCTGTGGGTCACTATGAAGGTACCCCATGAAGGTTCCATGTAGATTTAGTGTAGGTTTGTTTTCTTGCATCTTTCTATGATACAGTTACTTATCCCCAAAATGATGAAGGTATGTCAAACCCCCTACGGAAACTCTTTTTTAACCGCAGAGACGCAAATAAAATAAGATTTTTAAGTTCTCTAAGTCGGTCCTCTGCCTATCGGAAGACTGCAGAACCTTTGAAATGCTACGCCGGTTTCAACGGGGCAAAGGTCGCAAAGGCTGGCGCTTGAGAATCAAGGGGTCGCTGTGCCAGCCTTTTATGTTTGGGCGATTTTTTGCCTTGAGCACCAAAAAATACCGTATTTCTTTTGTCCGTACAGAAATAATCCCTACTTTTGTATCGCATTTCCGCATGAATTCACCTTCTTTGCTCAAAACAATAAACAGCTAAGCATGCAAAACATCGCTATCAGCAATCAGATTTACGATAGTGCTATATCTGTGGCCAAACGTCAAGATGTCAGCATTAGTGCTGTCGTTGAAAGGTTCCTGTCAGAGTGGGTTAAGGCTCAGACAGAGGACAGCAGCCATTATTACGACGAGGTGATGAGGCTTGCACATGAAAGAGCGATGCAGAAAGAAAGCTATTCGTTAGAGGATGCTTACGGACTTATCATGAAAGAGATTAAGGCTGTTTATGATGAAGCGCCTGTCCTATAAGTATATCCTCAAGAACGATGCGCTGTGGAAGATAGAGTCGTTCTACCTTCATGTCTCTCTCAAATATCGGCACACGTATTCATTTGAGGACATGGAAAGGAATGTCAGGCAAGCTGTTTTTGATGCTTATCAGATTGAGCAGTCGCTTCTTCGTCGTAAACCAACGGTCATCCGCTGGCAACAAGAAGGGTGGCACATGGCTAATGCAGGAAGATGGTACTACGCCTACACCATAGAGGATGACACTGTCACCATACATGATGCCTGCCACGAACAAAATATGCACGAATAAGAAATCTGATCTTAAATCTATTCTCTTTTACACGAATTAGCCATCATGTCCATAATTCTTGATGATTATGATCAATTATGGTCATTTATGTTCGATTAGAGAGATTTAAGTTTTGATTTAAGAGAGATTTAAGTTCTTATTTCAAGTTTCGGGAGTCGCTATTATTTCTTTAACCGCAAAGGACGCAAAGTTTTTAAGGTTGCATGTCCTCGGGTAGCTTGAGCCATTGCGCTTCGCGAGACCGCAGAGCCGAACAAACGTGCTTCGCACAAGGTTTTGTTCTAGGCAAAGAACGCAAAGAACATGTCCTCTACTTTCTCTGCGCAGCCTTTGCGTCCTTTGCCCTTTGAAACCTGCGAAGCGTTTCAAAGGTTCTGCGGTCTTCCGATAGGCATAGGACTGACTTTGAGACCTTTAAAATCTTTGAGTCTTTGCGCCTTTGCGGTTAAAAGAAAAGGACAGTTAACTCCCATTTCTTCTACCATTTTTACTCCCGATAGTTAAGTTCTTATTATAACCGCAAAGGCGCAAAGATTCAAAGGTTTCATGTCCTCGGGTAGCTTAAGTTAACTTTATATCTGGTCGTCACTTCGTTGACTTTGTCGTCCTCGAACGCGACTCGGCCATTGATGCGAGCATCATGGCTCTCACTGCTTACTCGGTTCCTCAAAATTGAAACAAAAATTTTGCTTTAATTTTATTTGTAATTGTTGCTTTAATTTTGAGCGCAGCGACCATTGATTCTCCGCGCTAGCCTTTGAGCCT
>CAMVUB010000020.1 GCA_947170495.1 uncultured Prevotellaceae bacterium | reverse complement strand
AAGGACCCCCACCATGTCAAGGTGATACTCTAACCAGCTGAGCTATGCCGACAAAGTGTCAAAGAATTCCAAGTAATGCACCGTTATGCATCGTACGCCTGATAGGACTCGAACCTACACGCCTCGCGGCACCAGATCCTAAGTCTGGCGTGTCTACCAATTCCACCACAAGCGCATTCTTGGTTTAGACGGCGCAAAGGTAGTGCTTTTCCTTGAACTGGCCAAGGAAAAGCGCTAAAAAGTTAACGGACGGCCATTTTTTGCCCGGCCTTCACATAGATTCCCGGCCTCTTGGCCTCAGCGACGCGACGGCCGCTGAGGTCATAGATGGTAGGGTTTGCCTTAGCGGCTGTGCCGGTGGTTATTTCGCCGATGGCATCAGGAATCTTCACAGGTGTCAGCTCGATGACGTCGCCCGGGGCGGAGGTGGGAATGGTGAAGCTGCCATCCTCGTTGATGGTCACCTGCACCTCAATGCCATTCACCGTGGCGGCCACCATCATACCCGACGGCAGCAGTCCTACCGTGAGCGTGAGGGGCTGGCCCTGATGATTGATGATGCGTGCGCTGACAAACTTGCTGGCGGCCCACTCCTGATCCACGGTGAAATCGCCGATAGCCTTGAGACCCTTGATGCTTCCGCTCTTCCATGCGGTGGGCAGAGCTGGAAGCAGATGAATGTTGCCGTCGTAGCTCTGCAGGAGCATCTCGGCCACACCCGACGTAAAGCCGAAGTTACCGTCTATCTGGAAGGGTGAATGGGCATCCCAGAGATTGTAGTAACAGCCACCCTGTCCGGACATGGCGATGACGTAGCTCTTGCTGTGCTTCAGCATGAGGGCGAACACGCTGCGGGCATCGTTGCCTTTGAGGGCACGGGCGAAGAGGTTGACCTTCCATCCGCCCGACCAGCCGGTGACGTCCGTGGCGTTGCGCACGAGCAGGGAGTTGACGGCAGCCTGATAGAGTTTCTTGCCCTCGGTGTCGGTGGCGTAGGCAGACACCTGGCTATAAGGATAGAGGGCCATCAGATGACTCAGGTGGCGGTGGCCAGCGGCATCACCCTGTGAGTTGAGGGCGAGGTCTGCCCACTCCTTGAGGCATGTCTTGCCGTTGTAGGTCTCCGTGTGCAAGCCCTTGTCCAGCACATTCCAGAAGTTACGCATTTCCGTGAGGTTTGCCGATGAAATGGGGGAATCGTCGCCCAATATCTCCGCTCCCTCAATAACGCTGCGCACCACCTCGGCGGTGTTCTGCTGTGCAAAGGCTGTGGAGTGTCCGCTGGGTCCGTGCTCGGGTGAGTACTCGTCAGCCACGAAGTAAGTACCGTCGGTGGCCCTGGTGCTGATATCCTTCAGGAACTGGGCGGCCTTGAGCATGGCGGGCAGCGCACGGCGCAGGAAGGTACGGTCGAGCGTGTAGCGATAGTGCTGCCAGAGATGAGAGCTGTTCCAGGCTGCCAGCGTCTTTATCTTGAAGGCCATCCACTGCGAGGTGCCGCCGAAGATGTTCGTTTCGGTGGGCACCATCCATCCGCGCGCACCGCTCTTGTAGCGCTGTGCCACGGTGTGGAAGTTATAGTTGTCGCCTGCCAGCGAGATGATGTTGTTCAGGAAGGGCAGATGCATCGTGCTGAGGTTGGTGACCTCGGCAGGCCAGTAGTTCATCTGCACGTTGACATCCGTGTGGATATCGCAGTGCCAGAAGCTGGTGTTGGAGTCGTTGTTCCAAATGCCCTGCAGGTTGGCGGGTGCATTGATGAGCACGTTGTTGCAGCTGATTTCCAGGTAGCGGCCATACTGGAAGTAGAGCTGTTCCAGGAACAGTCCGTCGGCCTTCGTGCGGTTGGTTGACGTGGCGTAGTAATCCACCAATTTGTTGGTCATGAGCGTGCTGGCGGCATCGCCGAGTTGGAGGCTCACGCGTCCCATGAGCTCTGAGAACTGGGCCACATGGTCGGCATATACCTTTTCCCACCCGTCGGCGACGGCAGCGTCGAGGATGGCAGCATTGGCCTCAGCCACCTGTGCGCGCGTTCCTTTTGTCAATGACGGTGTGGTGACGTTGAAGGTCGTAGCAGCTGTCATGTAGAGTGTCACCTCGCTGGCACCCTCCACTTCCAGGCCCTTCGCCGTGGCTGTCACGGTGCCGCCCGTGGCCACCACACGCATCTCAGTGCTGTAGTACACGGTCTTCAACTTGCCGCCAAAGGTGGCACTGTTATCTTTATAGGTGACGCTCGAAGCGTTGATAAACTCATCCGGAGCGTAGCTGAAGCGCAAGTGGAGCTTCTCATCGCCCTCGGCTTTGTAGTGAGCGGCCAGCACCTTATGGGGTGCCGATGCTAAATACTGACGGGTGAAGTGTGTGCCGGCAGCATTACTGAAGCGCACCCCAGCCACACCTTGCTCGATATCCAGATAGCGGACATAGTCGCTGATGGGTTTTGAGTCATCCTTCACAGAAGCCATCTCGCTGAGGTCGTCAACGAGAATCTTGCCCAAGCAGGCATATTTGCCATGCTCGCCCCAGTCGGTGGGCGACCCGTTGTACAGCGTCTTCTCATTGAGCACCATCTCATCCTGCAACACGCCGCCGAGGAGCGTGGCACCCACCTGACCATTGCCGATGGGAAGGCCGTATTCCATCCAGGGATTGCCCACGCCGGAGAGTGTGGCGGGGAAGTCATACCATAGGCTCAGGGGGCTGATGTCCGCGGGACGCTGGCCGCCAGTGACAGTGTTATAGTCGAGCACGGGCAGGTCAGCCTCGTTGATGAGCATCAGCTTGTTACTGTTGTCGCCCGCACTCCAGAACCCGATGTTCCTGTCGGCGGACATGCCTCCCCACGGATTGAAGGTGGTACCCGTCTGGCCCTTACGCGCAATCTCAAAAGAGCCGTCGGCATTGCTGATCAGCGTGAAGTTCGTGGCAGCACTCGCCGAGGACACCGTGTAGCAGAAGTCGTTGGTCGTTGTCTTCACGCCGACATAGTGTCCTCGTTTGCTCATGAGCTTGAAGCTCTCGGCATTGCCGATGAGTGCCCACAGGGCGTCGATGCCGCTCTTGGTGATGAGCAGGTCGCCCACCTTAGTTCCTTCGGAGATGTACACGGAGCCGGCCTTGAACTTGATGACATGGAAGACCGCATTGTCAGCCGACTCCGAGAACACACTGAGTTCAGGTTCTTCGGGGTCCTCGGGGGCATCGCCCACGAGCTCAAACGTAAAGGTGGAGTTGTTGTCGCCCATCGCGCCGCTGCTGTTCCAGTGGGCCAGATAGCCGCCCTGCTGGTTCCAGTAGTTGTTGCCCGAGGTGCCGTCCTTGATGAACCAACCGCTCACGCCGGCGACGTTGCTGCCCTGTACAAACGTGAAGTTAGTGGCTGTTGCCGTGCCCTCAGCCACCATCGCGCCCTTGGAGGCGTTCGCGGTGGAGAGCACGTAGCCTGTGCCAAGACCTTTATTATAGAAGCGGTAGCCGCCGTCGTCGTCTGCGGTGATGCACCACAGGCCTGCATCGGTGGCGTCCTTCGTCTGATTCGACAGCTTGAGCACATACGGTGACTCCACATAGCCGCTGGCCGTGCTGAGATAGCAGTAGGTACCGCCGGACTTGTAGTTGGAGATTCTGTACCACACGGTGCTCGCATCAAAGTCGTTGCCTGGTGCGGGTGATATCCATAAGCCGTTCACCTTGTCAGCGGCAAAGACACCTGCCATGCTCACCACGCTCAGCAGCAAACACAGCACTATACGAAAAGTCTGTTTCATAAGTCGGTTAGTTTTAAAGGAAGTGCCCGGAACGGGAATCGAACCCGTACGGCCATCACTGGCCAAGGGATTTTAAGTCCCTCGTGTCTACCAATTCCACCATCTGGGCGTGGATTGCGGGGCAAAGGTAGTAAAAAGTTGAGAGTTTAAAGTTTAAAGTTGAGAGTTTTTTTCTTCTCACCATGAATTTTTCACTTTTCATTCTTTCATTTTTCACTTTTTCAGTACTTTTGCACCCAGAATGCGTGTACTGATTGTCAATACAAGCGAACTGACGGGCGGGGCAGCGGTGGCTTCTTCGCGCCTCGCTGATGCCCTGCAGCGACAGGGCGTGGAGGTACAGATGCTGGTACGCGACAAGCAGAGTGAGAAATCTTCCACCATCGCCCTGCTGCCGCGCTGGCGCCTGCGCTGGGCGTTCCTCTGGGAGCGTTTCTGCATCTGGGTGGCCAATCGCTTCAGCCTTCAGGGGCTGTGGGCGGTGGATATCGCCAATGCGGGCGTTGACATCACGCGGCTGCCAGCCTTCCAGCAGGCCGACATCATCCACTTGCACTGGGTGAATCAGGGGCTGCTGTCGATGCGGCAGATTCAGAAGATACTCCAGAGCGGCAAGCCCGTGGTATGGACGCTCCACGACCTGTGGCCCGTCACCGGCGTTTGCCACCATCCGGGCGAGTGCATGCTCTATCACACCCATTGCCACGACTGCCCGCAGCTGCAGGCCCCTGCAGCCCGCGACCTCGCCTGGCGCGTGTTCGGGCAGAAGCTGGCGGCCTACGCCAAGGGGCACCTCGCCTTTGTCGCCGTGAGCGCATGGACGGCAGAGCGTGCCCGCGAGAGTGCGCTTACACAGGGACATCGCATCACGGTGATCCCCAACGTCCTGCCGATAGATCAGTTCCAGCCACAGGACAAGGCGGAGGCGCGCCGCCAGCTGGGCATCCCCGCGGATGCAGCGGTTGTCGTGTTCGGCGCAGCGCGCCTGGACCAACCGCTCAAGGGGCTTCCGCGCCTGCTGGCAGCGTTGCAGAAGGTGGTGAGCGGTGGGCGGCCGCTGCACCTGCTGCTCTTTGGCACGCTGAAGGACAAGAGCTGGCTGGGCCGCATCCCGGTGCCCTACACCGCCGTGGGCCGAGTGGAGGGCGCGCTGGCGCTAAGCCGTTTGTACGCCGCTGCCGACGTGGCCGTCTGTGCCTCGGACTACGAGACCTTCGGGCAGACGCTGGCCGAGGCCATGGCCTGCGGCTGCACGCCCGTGAGCTTCGACCGCGGCGGACAGACCGACATCATCTGCCATCTGCGCGACGGCTACCTGGCTCGCTACGGCGACATCGGCGACCTGGCCGCCGGCATCCGCTGGGCGCTGGACGCACACCTGCCTGCGGACATGCTGCGGCAGAGCGTGGCCGCCCGCTTCGGCGAAGAGGCGGTCGTGCGGCAGTACATCGAGCTCTACGAGCGGCTTATGGCTTAAGGTTTATGGTTGAGGGTTTATGGTTTAAAGTTTAAGGTTTAAAGTTTAAGGTTTAAAGTTTAAGGTTTAAAGTTTAAGGTTTAAAGTTTAAGGTTTAAAGAGATAATGATACGCTTCACGGTAGTCACCGTCACCTATAACGCAGGCGCCACCATCCGCCGCACGCTCGACAGCGTCTCCCAACAGACTCACACCGCTGTGGAGCACCTCATCGTGGACGGCTGCTCCAATGACTCCACGATGACCGAGATCCAGCACTACGTGGAGCGCAACACCGACGAGCGCCACCCCCACCAGATTGTGCTGGTGCGCGAGCCGGACAACGGCCTCTACGATGCCATGAACAAGGCCATCCTGCAGGCCAAGGGCGACTACATCATCTTCCTGAATGCCGGCGACAAGTTCCACAGCCCCACCACGCTGGCCGAGGTGGCCGCACAGCTGGAGGCGCGCTACAACCCGTCGCGCCGCCCCGCCGTGGCCTATGGCGAGACGGACCTCGTGGACAACGACGGCCACTTCCTGCGCCACCGCCGTCTGCAGGCGCCCGAGCAGCTGACCTCCGGCTGTTTCCTCAGCGGTATGCTGGTGTGCCACCAGAGCTTCTATGTGCGCACCGACATCGCCCGCAGCAACCTCTACGACCTCCGCTTCCGCTTCTCGGCCGACTACGACTGGTGCATCCGCGTGATGCGGCGCGCCGAGAAGCGCCATCTGACGCTCCACAACACGCACCTCATCCTCACCGACTACCTGGCCGAGGGCATGACGACGCGCAACCACCGCCGCTCTCTCATGGAGCGTCTGCGACTGATGGGCCGCCACTACGGCTGGGGCCATGCAATAGCAGCGCACGGCTGGTTTGCCGTGCGCGCTATCATCAAACGATAAGTTTTCTCTTGGTTCTTGCTCAGGCCTTGCGCTCTAACCATGCGATGGCCTGGCCCTTGATGACCTTCTTGCCCTGGAAGGCGGTGATATCCACGAGCTTGCCAGCGAAGGGGGCCTTCAAAGGTACGAGCTGTCCGTACTGCGTCTGCAGGTAGCAGACGGTGTCGCCCTCCTTATATTCGGTGCCGATGGCGGGCTCGATGCAGCGTGTCACGCCGGCATCGCCGCTGACCTCGAAGAGCACCTGGCCGTTCTCGGGTGCCGCGATGGCGTCGGCCTTCGCGTGCTTGAAGGCGCTGAGCTCCTCCACGGACACCTTGGGGCCTGCGGCGCTCTGTGCCTTGGCGACCTTGGCTTTCTCCAGGTCGGCAAGGAAGTTCTTCTTGGCCTGACCACTCTTGTAGTTGCGGTACTGCTCGGGGTGCATGGCCAGCTCGTAGAGCTCTTCGTCGTCCTGTCCGCGCTCCCAGCCGTTCTCCTCCATCTCCTTGATGAAGTCGGGCAGGGCGTTCTTCAGCAGCGTGTGCGGGTCGGCATCGGTGAACTCGCGGCCTTGCTTCTTGGCCAGCTCCACGAGCTCGGGGTCGATGGAACCGGGGATTTTGCCGCTTTTGCCCAGGATCATGCCCCACATGCTGTCGTCCATCATCACGAAGCGGCCCTTGCCCTGCGCCATGGTGAGCAGGTTCATGAGGGCGATGTTCTTGACATACTGCGAGAAGGGCGTGACCAATGGGGGATAACCCACGCGCGGCCACACGTAGGCCACCTCGTCAAAGAGCTTCACGAGGATGTCGTCCTGCGAGAGCTCGGGCTCGCCCTTGGCTTTCAGCGTCTGGTTGATGACGCCGTGGATGCCGGCGAGGTCGGCCATCATGGAACCCATCATGCCGCCGGGGAGGCCGCAGCCCAGGAGCAGCGAGCTCATGAGCTTGTTGCCCGGGTTGATGAAGTAGCCGAGCCAGTCGTCGATGAACTCTTGCGTGAGCGCGCGCGCCTTCATGTACGCGTTCATATTGATTTCCTTCACCTCGAAGCCCTCGTTCTTCAGCATCGACTGCACGCTGATGATGTCCGGGTGCACCTTACCCCACGACAGCGGCTCGATGGCGGTGTCGATGACGTCGGCGCCATTGTTGCAGACCTCCAGGATGCTGGCCATGGAGAGGCCGGGGCCGCTGTGGCCGTGGTACTGGATGATGATGTCGGGGTGCTTGGTCTTGATGGCCTTGGTGAGGGCGCCCAGGAGTGCGGGCTGTCCGATGCCGGCCATGTCCTTGAGGCAGATCTCCTCGGCACCGGCAGCGATGACCTGGTCGGCGATGTTCAGGTAGTACTCCACCGTGTGCACGGGCGAGGTAGTGATGCAGAGCGTGGCCTGCGGCGTCATGCCCGCGGCCTTGGCCCACTTCACCGAGGGGATGATATTGCGGACATCGTTCAGGCCGCAGAAGATACGGGGGATATCCACGCCCTGGGCGTGCTTCACCTTATATTGCAGCTCGCGCACATCGTCGGGCACGGGGTACATACGCAGGGCGTTGAGGCCGCGGTCCAGCATGTGCGTCTTGATGCCCACCTCATTGAAGGGCTTGCAGAAGGCGCGCACGGCGGCGTTGGGGTTCTCGCCCGCCAGCAGGTTCACCTGCTCGAAGGCGCCGCCATTGGTTTCCACGCGGTCGAAGACACCCATATCGATGATGGCGGGTGCGATGCGTTCCAGCTGGTCTTTGCGCGGCTGGAACTTGCCTGAGCTCTGCCACATATCGCGATAGACCAGGCTGAATTGGATTCTTTTCTTCATGAAAATGGTGTTGAAAGTCGATTTTCTGCTGCAAATATAGGCAAAAAACTGCGTTCCGAATGCATAAAACGAGAAATAAATCAGGAACAGCCGTCACTTTTTTCCTTTTTTGTGGTAAAGTTCAGGATATAATGCCTACCTTTGCCTCGTACTAAGACCACCGCTACTCATTGCTTATAGCCTATGAAAAAGCATCTACTACTCCTCATCACGCTGGCCGCTGCCATGGTCGCAAATGCCGATGGAATCGATAGAAACGAGGCTCTCATGAAGGCGCAGCGCGTCCTTCCCGACAGGCACTTCGTGGCCGACGCTGCTGCGCCACGCGCCAAGGCACCACGGACGAACGAGCCCTACTACATCTTCAATGCCGCTGACAACGGCGGCTTTGTCATCGTCAGCGCCGACGACCGCGCCACGGAGATCCTCGGCTACGCCCTGCAGGGCAACCTGGACGAGGCATCGCTGCCCCCGAACGTGCGCTGGTGGCTGGAGGGCTACGCCCGCCAGATAGAAAGCTTGGAGACCGCAGAACCCATGAAGACCGCAGCGCGCAGAGCCAGCGACAAGGCCATCGCACCGATGCTCACGGCGCAATGGAACCAAACAGCGCCCTATAACAGCTGGTGCCCCGACGGCAACTATGTCGATTACGATGACCCCGGCTACGATGCCACTAACCGCTGCCTCGCGGGCTGTGTGGCCACGGCGATGGCGGAGTTCATGCACTACTGGAGGTGGCCGCTGGCGTGCGAGGCGCTGGACAGCTACGCGGCCCATGGCCACACCGTCAAGGAGCTACCCGCCACGACCTTCAAATGGGAGCAGATGCAGACCACCTACGCCAAGACCGCCACAGGGCCCTCGGCAGATGCCGTGGCAGAACTGATGCGCTACTGCGGGCAGGCCGTGGAGATGCAATATGCTACGGACGAATCCACAGCCAGCTTGACGGCGGAGGACATGATCTCCACGTTCCACTACAGCCCCAACTGCCGTTTGCTGCGGCGCGACAGCTACACCACCAGCCGCTGGACTGACATCATCTACGACGAGCTCGAGGCTGGCCGCCCCGTGCTCTATCGCGGTAAAAATGAAAGAGTCGGGCACCTCTTCATCGTTGACGGCTGCGATGCCAACGGCCTCTTCCACGTCAACTGGGGTTGGAGCGGCCAGTACGACGGCTTCTTCGCCCTCTCAGTACTGAGCCCAGGAACGCATGGCACATACCAGTACGACCAATATGCCTTTGTAGGCTTACAACCCATCCAGGAGAACGAGCAGCTGCTGCCCGCCATGCAGTGCAGCGTCAGTGAATCGTCAGACCTGTATCTGCACAGTCGCGCGGAGACCTACGACCTGGAGGGCAGCGTGGTGGCACAATACAACCTCGAGCCCGCGTCCACCCTCAAAGCCGAGATAGGCTGGGCGCTCTATCAGGGCGACACCTTCGTGCAGCTCGTCAGTAATAAAGCCGTCACAATTGCTGCCCAGCAGCAAGACCACTTCCTCAACAACCCCCGCATCTCCTTCGATGCCAGCTTACCCAGCGGCACTTACCTGCTCTGCCAGGTCTATCGCTTCGAGGGCGACACGGAGTGGCACCTCTGTCACCCCTATCAGGCCTACCCCTATATGCTGGTGCTTGAACTTGCGGACACCTATTTCTATATGCGCCTGTTCGATGTGGTAAAGGACGCCATCACCGCCATTGCGGCCCCGCCCGCCGCCACCTCCACGTGGTACAACCTCCAGGGCATCCCCCTCTCCCACCCCCGCAAAGGTCTCTACATCCACGACCATCGCAAGATCCTCGTGAAGTGACGAGGACTCCATTTTATTTTTTTATTGTCAGAATCCCTCATTCCCTCAAACTTGTTGACTATTAGCCAATAAGCTTGAGGGAATGCTGAGGGAAAGGGTGAGAGAGTGAGGGAAAAGTGACAAAAGGCAACGAAATGAAGGGGTGCAGGATTAAAAAAATGCTCCTCGCCCGTGAAGAGCCTGATCTTACGGCGAGTTCCACCGGTGGAATTCGCCATAAGCACCTGACCTTATTACCATCGCAACCTTATCAATACCGCCATACGGCCTACGGCGAGCGCTACCGCGTCTGTCCCCAGAACGCTTCCACAGAGGTTTCTAAGTAGCCGCTGATACTATTCTCTCCCCATTTCCCTCATTCCCTCAGCTTTCCCTCAGCCTCTACAGCCTGAGATTCAACAAGTTTGAGGGAATGAGGCTTTTTCTCGCCAAAAACTTTTATGGGGAACCCTCGAAGACACGAACAACCCCTCTTTCCCCTCCACTCCCCTCTATCCACGTGCCCTCCAGCCACTTTTGCTTATCCAGAAAAATTCTTAATAAGGAAAAACCGCATGACTTTTTTTCTTGCTGAATAGCTCTCGAGTGAGAAATAATCCATATCTTTGTGCCGAGAAACGAACATTTACTGAACCTTATACCTCATTTAGCGATATGAAAAGATTTCTATATTTTGTTGCATTGGCCATGTTGACTATAGCCTGCAATAATGAGGACTCAACAACAGGCGAAACTCAAATCAATAATAAGCCCTTTACATTAGAGGGCCAATGGTACGTCAGTGGAAGTACGGAAGGCTCTGTCCTCGGAGATTCAGCTACGTATAAATATAATGACTTTATATACGGTTATCAAGAGTTCTCATTTGAACCTATTCAAGGTGAAAAGAATTATTATTCCGTTACTGGAAGAATGAGATTATTAAAACGAAAAGATAGTGAGTCAGACATAGAATATACAAACAGGATACAAAATGGAGCCTACACAGCTGATGAGCTAATCATGTATGACTACAACAATTGTAAAAATTGGTTTGTCTCTGACCAGGAGGTTTATATTCCGTCGAACAATAAAAAATATAAGGGCTTGCTTGTCGCTAAAATAATCAAAAGTTCATATAATACGTTCACCATTGCCTCTATTATCTCTGAAGTGCCATATACAGATTTATTCTGGGAAGGGCCTCTGGTGTATAAGTACTATATAACTTTCACACGAATTAAATAGCTGTCTTCACAGTCAAACTCCTTTCCCAACTTTCGGAACATCTTTTCACGGCCCTAACTATAAGCTCCGCGAGAAATTCACGGTGGGATTAAAGCTTCTGCTTAGTGCACCATTCTTCCAATTTTGCAGACGCTGTCTGCAAAATTCCATCTGCTTGATTTTCGGTCGTTTGTAATTTGGCAGTCGCTGATTGCCAAATTGAAGGGGCACAAAAATCTCTCCATTTTTCGAGATGAGGCACTAAAAACAAGCCACTGCCCTGATTCGGGGCAGTGGTTGGAGGGCGGACTTTGCGGAAGGGAAGAGTGTAGGTTTTACATGATGTGGGGAAGGAAAAATGGGCTTGATGCGAAATTATTTGGGGTTTCGTGCGGTGGTTCGGTTTTTTATGCGTACCTTTGCGGCCTCATATCGCGTACACGTACAATATAAATGAAATATATCTTAGTTACAGGAGGCTCGCGCGGCATCGGACGAGCCATCTGCCTAAAGCTGGCGGAGACGGGGTTGCCCGTGATCATCAACTACCAGTCGAACACGGCAGCTGCGGAGGAAGTGAAGGGGTTGATAGAGGCTGCTGGCGGACAGGCGGAACTGCTGCCATTTGACGTGGCCAAGCAGGAACAGGTGGAGGCGGCCCTCGACGCATGGGAGGCGCGCCACCCGGAGGATTACATCAGTGTGCTGGTGAACAATGCGGGCATCCGCAGGGACAATGTGATGTTCATGATGTCCGACGAGGAGTGGCACCAGGTGGTGGACACGTCGCTGAACGGTTTCTTCTACCTCACGCGCCGCGTGCTGAAGCATATGATGCCTCGCCGTCGCGGCGGGCGCATCGTGAATGTGACGTCGCTGAGCGGCCTCAAGGGTATGCCGGGGCAGACGAACTACAGCGCCGCGAAGGCTGCGCTGATCGGTGCCACGAAGGCGCTAGCGCAGGAGGTGGCGGCACGGAGCGTGACGGTGAATGCCGTGGCTCCGGGCTTCATCGACACGGACATGACGAAGGAGCTGCCCGTGGAGGAGCTGAAGAAGCTGGTGCCAATGCAGCGCTTCGGGCGTCCGGAGGAGGTGGCTGCGGCCGTGGCCTTCCTGGCATCGGACGAGGCGAGCTACATCACAGGCGAGGTGATTAGTATTAATGGAGGACTGTATACTTGAAACCTGAAACTTGAAACTTTAACAATTCATGAGCAATAGATACAACAACATGGAGGGGAAGGTGGCCGGTGGCCGCCGCGTGGTGATAACGGGCATGGGCATCTGGTCGTGCCTGGGAACGGATGTAGAGACTGTGGCACAGTCGTTGCGCGAGGGTAAATCGGGCATCGGCGTGCAGCCGGAACGCGTGGAATACGGCTATCGTTCGGGACTCACGGGCATCGTGGAGACGCCGGTGATCACGAAGCAGATGCTGGACCGCCATACGCGCGCGGGCATGTCGGAGGAGGCGCAGTATGCCTACATGGCGAGCCGCCAGGCGTTTGCCAGCGCGGGCATCGACGACCAGTACCTGCGCGAGAACGAGGTGGGCTGCATCTTCGGCAACGACTCGTCGGCGAAGCCCGTCATCGAGGCCTCGAAGATCATGGAGGAGAAGCACGACTCGGCGATGCTGGGCTACGGCATCATCTTCCAGTCGATGAACTCCACGGTGAACATGAACCTCTCGACCATCTTCCACCTGCGCGGCGTGAACTTCACCATCAGCGCGGCCTGCGCCAGCGGCAGCCATAGCATAGGGTTGGGCTACATGCTCATCAAGCAGGGCCTGCAGGACATGGTGCTGGCGGGCGGCGCACAGGAGACAAACTACTACTCGATGGCTTCGTTCGACGCGCTGGCAGCGTTTTCGGTGCGCATGGACGAGCCCGCGAAGGCCAGCCGCCCCTTTGACCGCGACCGCGACGGTCTCATCCCCAGCGGCGGTGCGGCAGCATTGGTGCTGGAGGACTACGACCACGCCGTGGCACGCGGTGCACACATCCTGGCGGAAGTCGTGGGCTACGGCTTCAGCAGCAACGGCGGCGGCATCTCGGAGCCCAGCGACGAGGGCAGCGTGGTGGCCATGCAGCGCGCAATGGCTGACGCAGGCGTGACGGCCGACGACATCGACTATATCAACGCCCACGCCACCTCGACGAAGCAAGGCGACATGTACGAGGCCATGGCCCTCGACCGCCTCTTCCGCGGCAAGCATGCGCTCATCAGCTCTACGAAGAGCATGACGGGCCACGAGTGCTGGATGGCGGGTGCCAGCGAGCTGGTGTACAGCATCATCATGATGCAGAACCGCTTCGTGGCACCGAACATCAACCTGGAGAACCCCGACGAATGTGCCAAGCACCTGAACCTGACGGCCAAGACCGTGGAGGACATCGACCTCGACGTCGTCCTGAGCAACAGCTTCGGCTTCGGCGGCACGAACAGCGCGCTGATCTTGAGAAGGATGAAGGATTAGGGATTAGGGATTAAGGATTAAGGATTATAAACTCACAAATACTCTATTAACAATGAAACACTTAATGACCTTACTGCTGCTCCTCGTTGCTTCTGTAGCAATGGCACAGGATGTGATTGTCCTGAAGGATGGGAGCATCCTGAATGTGTACAACCTGGAGGAGAGCGAAACCTCTTACTTCTACACGATGAGCCCCGCAGAGGGCGCTACGACGCTCAAGATCAACAAGAGCGACGTATTCTCTGTGAAGAAGGGCGAAGTGACCACCATCACGCAGGCTCCGGCCACCGCTGCAGCCCCCGCCACGCCCGCTGTTCCCGAATACCAGCCCGTCACGGCACAGTACTCCCGCGACATCGAGGTGAGGAGGAATTCGAACCATTGCTTTTCGGCCATCACGCCCGACGGCCATGAACTGAACTACCAGGTTATCTCGGAAGCCGACCGCAGGGTAAGCGTCATCAAAGGCACGTACCATGCACGCGAGTATGTCATCCCCGACTACGTGAAGATGGGCGACAAGACCTACACCGTCACGGAAGTGGATGAGGAGGCTTTCCTCCGCGAAAACACGGTGCGCTTGGTCCGCTTCCCGCGTACGCTGAAGAAGATTGGCGAGTCCGCCTTCACCTTCGCCAACCTCGAGCGCATCGACTTGCCCGACGGCCTGGAGGAACTGGGTCCCAAGGCTTTCGCTGGGACAGGCTTCAGAGAGACGAGCCCCGTCATCTACGTCCCCTCGACAGTCGTCAAGATGGGTAAGGAGTGCTTCCGCTCCTGCGGCCGCAACCTCAGCTATCGCGGCTACTGCCAGGAGTATTTCTCCAATCTCCCGAGCTTCATCACCGAGGACAACTGCACCGACTACGGCATCGACGAGGAGGCTGTGGAGGCCTTCTACCGCCGCAAGGCCCTGAACCTGAACCAGCGGTAAACCGCTCCGTCTGAACACATCAACCCACTCTATTTACCAACCTTTTAAAAACAACACGACTATGAAACGTACAATTCTGACCGCTATCATGGCTGTAGCAGCCGTGGCAGTATTCGCAGGCAACCCCATCAAGGTGATTGGCGGCGACAAGAAGTTCTTCAAGAATGCCGAGGGCGGTATGGTGCTGGAAATCAGCTATGCCGGTGCCAGCTTCGACGGCAAGATGCCCCTCACCGACAAGTATCACGACATCCCCGAGAAGACCCAAATCTCCTATGACGGTTTCATCGAGGAGTTCAGCGATAAGAACAACAAGATCACATTCGTGAAGGACGCTTCTCAGGCCAAGTACAAGATGAGCATCAAGATCACGAAGATCGACGAGTTCGTGAATGTGATGGGCTTTATTCCCGGTCCCTGCATCCGCGCCTGGGGCACGCTGACGGTGACAGCCATCGGCAGCAATGACCCGCTCCTCGTGGTGGACATCGACGAGGTAGATGGCGGTTCCGCTCCTACCACCGACCGCGCCTTTAACGACACCTTCGGCGAACTGGGCAAGCGCATTGCGAAACTGAAGTAAATTGTAAGACGTACATGAAACTGTTTCCTGCCTTGGAGAAGGCATACACGAAAGAGCATCTGTCGGCCCGCGAGGCACAGCGACTGGCGGAGTTCATCGCCTGGGGCCCCGTGGTGTTCCAGGCCTCACGCCTGATGATTAAGTTCGGTATCCTGGACATGCTGCGCGATGCCGACAAAGGCTTGACACGCGCAGAGATCTGCGAGCGCACGGGCCTCTCGGACTACGCCGTGAAATGCCTGACGGAAGCCGCCCTGTGCATCGGCACGATCCTCGTGGACACCGCCACCGACCGCTTCACGCTTTCCAAGACAGGATGGTTCCTGCTGAATGACCCAGCCACTCGAGTGAACATCGACTTCAACCACGATGTGAACTACGAGGGCTGGTTTCATTTGGAAGAAGCCCTCAAGGAAGGGCGCCCCGCCGGGCTGGAGCATTTCGGCTCGTGGCCCACGGTCTATGAAGCCCTCAGCGAGCTGCCCGCACAGGTGCAGCAGAGCTGGTTCGGCTTCGACCATTTCTACAGTGACACATCGTTCCCCGAGGCGTTGGACATCGTCTTCGGGGAGTACCATACCCGCTCGCTCTACGATGTCGGCGGCAACACCGGCAAATGGGCCCTGCAATGCGTGGGCCACGACCCTGACGTGGAGGTCACCATCCTGGACCTGCCGCAGCAGATACGTATGATGCAAGCAAACACCGCAGGCAAGAAGGGTGCCGACCGCATCAAGGGCTACGGCATCAACCTGCTTGACAAAGACGCGCTCTTCCCGCAGCGCGAGGGCGGTCTGGACGCCATCTGGATGAGCCAGTTCCTGGACTGCTTCAGCGGCGAGGAGATCGTGAGCATCCTCACACGCGCCAAGAACGCCATGACAAAGGACACGCGCGTCTTCATCATGGAGACGCTGTGGGACCGTCAGCGCTTCGAGCCCGCCGCCTTCTGCCTCACCATGACGAGCCTCTACTTCACGGCCATCGCCAACGGCAACTCCAAGATGTACAACACCGAGGACATGACCCACTACATCGAGCAGGCGGGTCTGCAGGTGGAGCGCATCTTCGACGGCCTCGGGCAGGGGCACAGCATCGTGGTGTGTGGCCTCACCCCCTAACCCCCTCTCCAAGGGGCGAGGGGGAAGCTTACGGCGTGAAAATTGTAAATTGCAAAATTGTTTAATTGTAAAATATCATCATGACAAGACAAGAAATTGAAGAGAAGGTGAGGAACTTCCTCATCGAAGACCTGGAAATCGAAGAAGACAAGATTGCTCCCGAGGCAACGTTGAAGGAGGACATGGGCATTGACAGCCTGGACTTCGTGGACATCGTTGTCATCGTGGAGAAGAACTTCGGCTTTAAGATCAAACCCGAGGAGATGGCCAGCGTGGCTACCCTCGCAGACTTCTACGACTATATCGAGAGCAAGGTAGCATAAGCCGCCGTAACCTTGGCATCGGCCAAGGCAGGACGCAACATGGAACAGGCTTCACACGCTCAATGGAAAGGCACGACGGACGGCACGCCATGGATGCAGCGCACACTGGTGCGGACTGTGGCGCGGTTGCCCTTGTGGCTTGTCTATAGCGGCATGGCCATCTTCGTGGTACCCGGCTACATGCTCTTCAACCGCCAGGGCTACCTCAGCCAGTACCGCTTCTTCCGCCGCCGCTTCGGCCACTCGCCCCTGCGCGCCTTCGCGGATGTCTATGCCAACCACTTCCGCTTCGGGCAGGTCATCCTGGACCGCTTCGCCATCTATGGCGGCATGCGCTTCCGCCTCGTCATTGAGGGCAACGAGCGCTTCATGGCACTGACGCGCGAGCCGGGCGGTTTCATGCAGGTGGGCAGCCATGTGGGCAACTTTGAGCTGGCGGGCTATATGCTGAGCCAGGACCGCAAGACCATCAATGCCTTGGTCTTCGGCGGTGAGACAGGCACGGTGATGGAGAATCGCGTGCGCGTGTTCGAGAACCAGAACCTGCGCCTCATCCTCACCGACGGTTCCATGGACCACGTCTTTGAGATGAACCGCGCGCTGGCCGACGGCGAGATTGTCTCCATGCACGGCGACCGCGTGTTCGGCTCGCAGAAGACCTTCCGCTGTCAGGTGCTGGGCGCCGAGGCACACCTGCCGATGGGGCCGTTCATCCTGGCGGCCTCGCGCGAGGTACCGCTGCTGTGCACGTTCGTGATGAAGGAGAGCCTCAAGACCTACCATGTCTATGTGCGGGAGCTCCAGATCGACGCCGCCCTGCAGGACAAAGGGCCTCGCGTGCGCGCCGCCGCACTGGCACAAGCCTTCGCCGACTGCCTCACGGAGATAGTCAGGAAGTACCCTCACCAATGGTTTAACTACTACGATTTCTGGAACGAAGAATGTACTTAGGACGCACCCACGACGATATCCTGCAGGAGCTACAGTCGCTCACGATGCAGACCCTCATACCGCAACGGCCACCCTTCATACTGGTAGATACCGTTGAGGACTTCGACATCGACCTCACCGCCACGGGCTTCACCGTGCGCGAAGGCGACCTCTTCACCGAGGACGGGCATCTCTCTGCTGCCGGTCTTGTGGAGAACGTGGCGCAGACGTGTGCCGTGCGCATGGGGTGTATCAACTACCTCAACCACCGAACCATCAAGATTGGCTACATCGGTGCCGTGCGCGACATGCGCTTCCTGCGGTTGCCCAAGGTGAGCGAGACACTGATGACCAGCATCCGTGTGCGCGAGGAGATCTTCCAGATGACACTCGTAGATGCTGAGGTGCGCGTGGGCGACGAGGTCGTAGCCACGGCAGAAATGAAAATCGCCATCAGCGAAACGCCAATGGAAAATTGATAGTTGAGAGTTGATAGTTGATAGATATGAAAGAACTAAAGGCAAGTAAGTTATTGGACATCCGCTTCAGCGAGGTCGATTCGATGGGGGTGGTGTGGCACGGTTCCTACCCGCTCTACTTCGAGGATGCCCGCGAGGAATGGGGCCGCAAGTACGGCTTCGGCTACCTCGACATGTTCGACAACGACTTCTATGCGCCCCTGGTGGACCTTGAGTTCCATTACAAACGTCCTATCATTTATGGTATGCGCGCGCGCATAGACATCATCTATCGCCCCACGGACGCAGCCAAGCTGATCTACGACTACGAGATCTATGACACCAGCGACGAGAGCCTCCTGACGACAGGCCACAGCGTGCAGGTGTTCATGGACAAACAATACAAGCTGCTGCTCTACTGCCCGCCCTTCGTGGAACGCTGGAAGCAGCGCATGGAAGAGCTATACCCTCAACCATAAACCATAAAAAATGGTCCGCGTCATCGCCGATAACATCATCTCGCCACTGGGCATGAGCACAGAGCAGAACTACCTCGCCGTGAAGGCGGGGCAGTCGGCATTGCAGCGCTATGAACAGCACTGGGGTTTGCCCGATGCGTTCACGGCATCCCTGTTCACCGACGAGCAGAACGCGGCCATGCATCTCGACGGCTTCACGCGCTTCGAGGCGCTGGTGATGCGTTGCGTGCAGCCGCTGCTGGCTGCGGCAGACATCGATGTGACGAGCGACCGCGGCGTCTTCATCCTCGCCACCACGAAGGCCAATATCGAACAGCTGCAACGCGGCGACGAGCCCACTGCCGACATCGTCCCCGGCGAGGCCGCACAGAAGATCGCCCACGCACTGGGCTTCACGACGATGCCCATCGTGGTGTGCAACGCCTGCATCTCGGGTGTGGCCGCTATCGTCCTCGCCCAACAGCTGCTGGAGGCTGGCACCTACGACACCGCTGTCGTCTGCGGCGCCGACGTGCAGGACAAGTTCACCGTCTCGGGCTTCCAGTCGCTGAAGGCCGTGGCCGAGGATGCCTGCCGACCCTTCGACATCGAGCGCCTCGGGCTGAACCTGGGCGAGGGTGCTGCGGCGATGGTGCTGCAGCGCGAGGGTGTGGGCACCGACAAGGAAACCTCCTGCTGCATAGAGGCGGGAGCCGTGCGCAACGACGCCTTCCACCTGAGCTCGCCATCGAAGACGGGCGAGGGAGCACGCCTGGCACTGCAAGCCATCCACGCCACGGAGCTGGGCAGCGAGCTGGCTTTCATCAATGCCCACGGCACCGCCACGATGTTCAACGACCAGATGGAATCCATCGCCATCGAGCGTGCCGGCCTGCAAGACGTCCCCGTGAATGCGCTGAAGGGCACCTTCGGCCACACGATGGGCGCTGCCGGCATCCTGGAGACCGTTATCTCCATCGCCGCCCTGCGCGACCACACCATCCTGGGCTCCCGCGGTTTCGAGGAGCTCGGCGTGTCGGGGCATATCCGCCTCTCCAACCGCCACGAGACCACCGACAAGCGGCGCTTCGTGAAGATGATCTCCGGCTTCGGCGGCGGCAATGCAGCCATCAGCGTGAGCCTACCCTCAACCCTCAACCATAAACCCTCAGCCCTCAACCCTCAGCCCTCAACCGTCATCCATCAGCCATCAACCCTCAGCCATCACATCAAAGTCACCGAGGGCGGCATCTGCCTCGATGGCCAGACACTGCCCCTGCAGAGTCGCGGGCGCGAACAGCTGGTGGAGGCCTACAAAGCGTTCATCGGCGACTATCCCAAGTTCTATAAGATGGACGGCCTCAGCCGCTTGGGCTTTGTGGCAGCGGAACTGCTCCTGCAAGCCGAACGCGGCGAACGCCTGACGGGCACGCCCGAAGCGCGCAGCGACCGTGCCATCATCCTCTTCAACAACACCTCGTCGATCATGGCCGACCGCCACTACTGGGCCACGGTCAGCGATCTGGAAGCCTCGTTCCCCAGCCCCGCACATTTCGTATATACCCTGCCGAATATCGTGGCGGGCGAGCTGGCCATCCGCCACCAGTACCGCGGCGAGACATCCTTCTACATCCTGCCGCAGCGCGACGAAACCCTTATGGCACAGGTGGTGAACGCCGCCATGGCCGACGGCTCCGCGAGCAGCGCCCTGACGGGTTGGATCGACTACTCCTGCGACGAGCATTTCGAAGCGGAACTATGGATAATTGAGAATTGAAAATTCATTAAATAATACATAAATAGAAATGGAAGAATTGATTCAAGAACTGAAAGAACACATCATCGAAGTACTGAACCTCGAAGACATGACACCCGCTGACATCGAGGACGATGCACCCCTCTTCGGCGAAGGCCTCGGGCTGGACAGCATCGACGCGCTGGAGCTGATTGTCATGATGGAGAAGGAATACGGTATTAAGCTGAAGAGTCCTGCTGAGGGCAAAGAGATTTTCAAGAGCGTCCATGTGATGGCTCAGTATGTCAATGAACACCGAACCAAGTAAAAAAATCTACATAACAGGTATGGGCATCGTGTCGGCCATAGGGCTCGACACTACCGAAACCCTGGCGTCGCTCCGAGCTGGCAGAACCGGCATCGGGGCCTTGACGTATCTAAAGACCACCCATCGCGAGTTCCCCGTGGGCGAGGTAAAACTCTCCACCGAGGAGATGCGCCAGCGAATGCATATCCCTGAGAATCAGCCCACCACACGCACGGCATTGATGGGTATGATGGCGCTGGAGGAAGCCCTGCAGCAGGCACACGTGACAAGCGATGAGATGGTGCAGGCCGCCTTCGTGTCGGGCACGACAGTGGGTGGCATGGACATGACCGAGCAGTTCTACCCGGACTTCCTGGCGAACGAGCAGCACAAGGAATATATCTCGCAGCACGACTGCGGTGCCTGCACCGAGAGCATCGCCGACCATTTCGGGTGCTTCGCCTCCGTGACGACCCTCTCCACCGCCTGCTCCTCAGCCGCCAACGCCATCATCAACGGCGCCAACCTGCTGCGCAGCGGGCAGCGCGAGATAGCCGTCGTGGGCGGCAGCGAGTGCATCACCATGTTCCATCTCAACGGCTTCAACTCGCTGATGATTCTCGACCACGAGCAATGCCGACCCTTTGATGCCACACGTGCTGGCTTGAACCTCGGCGAGGGTGCCGCCTTCCTGGTCATCGAGACCGAGGCGTCGGCACAGCGCAGAGGCGCGCAGCCACTGGCCGTGCTGGAGGGCTATGGCAATGCCTGCGATGCCTTCCACCAGACAGCCTCCTCGCCCGGGGGCGAAGGCTCCTATCTGGCGATGCAAGAGGCACTGGCCGATGCGGGTCTGCAACCGGCCGACATCGACTATATCAACGCCCACGGCACAGGAACCCCCAACAACGACACCAGCGAGAGCCAAGCGATGATGCGCCTGTTCGGTGAGGCGTTGCCCCCGGTGAGCAGCACCAAGTCCTTCACGGGACACACGACGAGCGCGTCGGGAAGCATCGAGACCGTCATCTGCCTGTTGGCCATGCAGGAGCAGTTCCTGCCCCTGAACCTCGGCTGGCAGCACCAGATGGACGACGGCATCACCCCCGTCACCAACCAGACTCCCCAGCGTCCCCTCCGCCATGTCCTCTGCAACAGCTTCGGCTTCGGCGGCAACGACAGCTCCCTCGTCTTAGGAACCCTCCCCCCCGCCCCTTCCACCACCATCTCCCCCACCCCCTCCGCCACCACTCCCGAGGTTTCAACCTCGGGCCTCTACCTCACCGCCGCCACGCAGATCTCCATGCAGGAGCCGCTCAGCGAGCAGTGGTTAGAGAGCCCCATCACATATGAAGAGCCCTACGTCCGCTCCCTCGACCCCGACTTCAAGCAATGGCTGTCGGCCGGTGAGTCGCGCCGCATGGGCAAGCTCCTGAAACGCGCCTTGGCCACCGCACTGACCGCCATGCAGCAGAGCGGCGTGGAGCTCCCCGATGCCATCATCACCGGCACGGGCCTCGGCTGCATCGAGAACACAGAGCTCCTGCTGTCGCACCTCTGCTTCGAAGGCGAGGAGAACTGCAAGCCCACGCCCTTCATGCAATCGACCCATAACACCATCAGCTCGCTGGTCAGCATCCACACCAAATGCCACGGCTACAACGCCACCTACGCCCACAAGGAAGCCTCCTTCGACGGGGCGCTGGAAGACGCGTGGACACAGATGCAGCTGGGACGCATCCGCACGGCCCTCGTGAGCGGTCAGGATGAGATGACGCCCGACTTCTTCCAGATGCTGTGCAAAACCGGCGTCTTCGGCAATCCGGGACAGGTGGCCGGCGAGACAGCGGTGAGCATCATGATGAGTTGCGAGCCCGCAGCCTCTGCGCTGTGTCGCCTCACAGCCGTCAAACGTATGTACCGGCCTACAGCCGCCGAGCTGGCTGCCGAGGCCAAGGCCATCGGAGCCGTGGATGCCGTCATGACGAGTGTTGCGGGCAATGCCGATACGCAAAAGGTCGCACGCGCCGCCAGTCTCTTCCCCGACACGCCCCTGCTGCAGTTCAAAAACCTCTTCGGCGACGGCTTCACCTCCTTTGGCTTGGGCGTGTATGCAGCGGCACACATCCTGCACCGCCAGCAGCTGCCCGAGGCCATGCTCATCGCAGGCTACGAGAAACCGCAAGCCCTGCGCCGCCTCCTCGTCCTCAACGACATCAACGGCAAGGACTTCACCTTCGTCCTCCTGGAACTTAATAATATTGGAAACGAATGCGCATAATGAACATAAATTCCGTGTTTTTCCGTTCATGTCCGTGTCTTTCCGTGAATCATTAAACTTTAAACTAAGCATGCTACTCCTCCTCTTAGCCATCGTTCAAAGCCTGTTGCTCAGTGCAGGACAGGTGATGTTGAAGATTGCCCTGAAGGCGATGGGTGAGCCGTCATGGACGTGGGCCTTCGTGCTCTCGCAGCTCACCAACTGGTGGTTCCTGGCCACGGGCATCAGCCTCACGGCCAGCGGCGTGCTGTGGATGTATATGTTGAAACGCTACCCCTTCAGCATCGCCTACCCCCTGTCCAGCATGGCCTACGTCTTCGGCATGATTGCCGCGATGTTGGTTTTCCACGAAGAGGTACCCCCTACCCGATGGATTGGCGTATTATTGATTATGGGCGGCTGCTATTTCATCGCAAAATAGTGAGCTTGAGATCAGAAAGAACAATGAAATTACTAACGAAATATATCCAATCGCTCTGTCACCTCCCCCTGGGGAGGCTGGGAGGGGCTTTCCTCCTCTGCTTCTTCGTAAGCTGCGGCACCGCCGCGGCGCAGCAGCCTGCGACCCCTGAGCAGCAGGCACAGCTCATCAGCGAGATCAACGCGGCGGCCAAGGACATCCAGACCCTACAGTGCGACTTCACGCAGACAAAGACCCTGAGCATCATGAACGACAAGATGGTCAGCCAGGGTGCGATGACCTTTGCACAACCGGCCAAGCTACGGTGGAGATATACGACGCCCTACGACTACACCTTTATCATCAGCGATGACAAGGTGCATATCGCCAAGGGCAGCAAGCGCAACAGCATCGACATCAAGAGCAGCCAGGTGTTTCAGGAGATCGTTCGCCTGATGGCAGGCAGTGTCACAGGCCGCTGTCTCACGCAGACCAAGGACTTCAGCGTCAAGATGCTCATCGCCGAGAAGAGCTATATCGCGGTACTGACGCCTAAGGACAAGCAGCTGAAAAAGATGTTCCAGACCATACGCCTCACCTTCGACCGCGCCCGCAAGATCGTCACGACGGTGGAGATGACCGAGGCGACAGGCGATGCCACCGTAATTGAGTTCCAACATATCCAACAAAACAAACCCGTCAGTGCAAAGGCTTTTAGTCTTGATTAGCATCTTCTGCGCCCTTGCCCTGCCAAACGCAACGGCACAGACTGACTACCCGCTCCTGCTGGCGGGCAGCGACCACGCACGTTGGAACTTCACCCTTGAGCGCGGCACGCTGTCGCTGACAGGCATCTGCCTTGTGCGACAGACCGACGAGGGGCTGGTGGGATCTGTGGTGAATGAGTTCGGCATCCGTGCCTTCGACTTCACCTGCTGCGGCGACAAGGTGCGCGTCATGAACGTGCTGCCGCAGATGAACAAATGGTACATCCGTCGCCTCCTGCGTGCCGACCTGCGCCTCCTGGCCGCCGATAAGGCCGTCGAGCCCGGCAAGCGCCGCCAGTTGTGCAGCTATCTGCCCGACTCGCTCCTGCTGAACAACTTGAAATATCATATCAACTATCGTTTCGAACGCATCAAAGAATAACGTCGCATGACACTACTGAACGATTTCTTCCACATCACGGCAACCTCCTCGGAGGGTACCGCTGCCACATACACCATCGCCTTGAACCCCGAGCACACCATCTACAAGGCCCACTTCCCCGGCAATCCCATCACGCCGGGCGTCTGCCAGGTGGCCATCGTCGAGGAACTGATGTCCGAACGTGAAGGCCGTCCCATGCACGTCGCCCACATCGCCAACATCAAATACATGGACATCATCGTGCCCACCACCGACCCCACCCTCAACGTGGAACTTTCGCGCATCCGCGAGGTCGAAGGCGGCATAGCCCTGCAGGCCGTCCTCCGCAACGACCGCTCCACCTTCACCAAGATGTCCCTCACATTACTTTAAACTTTAAACCATCAACTTTAAACGATACATCCCCATGCGCTTGCTCGTCCTCATCCCCACCTACAACAATGCCCTCACGGTGTGCGATATCGTACAGCGGAGCGTAACGGTGTGGCCTGAGGTCCTGGTGGTGGACGATGGCAGCACCGACGACACGCTGCCCCGCCTCCGCGCCCTGCAGCAAGACATCGCTTTCGAGATCCTCACCTACGTCCAGAACCGCGGCAAGGGCGGAGCCCTGAAGGCGGGCTTCCAGTGGGCGAAGGACCACGGCTACACGCATGTCCTCACCCTCGATGCCGACGGCCAGCACTACCCCGAGGATGCCACGGTGCTCATCGAGGCCAGCCGCCAGCACCCCGAGGCGCTCATCGTGGGCAGCCGTTCCTTCACAGATAAAAACATGCAGGGCAGCAGCGTCTTTGCCAATAAGTTCAGCAACTTCTGGTTCACGGTGCAAACGCTCCGCAAGATTCCCGACACGCAGACCGGCTATCGCCTCTACCCCCTCGATGGTATCGGCGGTTTGCGCATCCTCACCGCCCGCTACGAGGCCGAGCTCGAGTTGCTGGTGTTCACCGCCTGGCGCGGCACACCCATCATCCCCGTTCCCGTGCGTGTCTATTACCCGGCCCCCGAGGAGCGCGTGTCGCATTTCCGTCCCACGCTGGACTTCCTGCGCATCACCGTTCTCAACACCATCCTCTGCTTCCTCGCCATCGTCTATGGCGGCCCCCGCATGCTCCTCCATTCTTTAAACCATCAACTCTCAACCATAAACCTTAAACTTTAAACCACACCGCGTGTTCACCCTCCTCTACGATAGACTCCATCACCGCCGCTGGCTGCTCCTCATCCTTTGGATGATGATCCTCGTCGTGGCCGGCTTCATGGCGTCGCGCATTCACGTGAAAGAGGACATTGGAGACTTCCTGACATCCGATGCCGACGCTGCACGTTATATGTCCGTCTATCAACAGATTGGCGGGCAGAACCGCATCGTCATCATCACCGCGGCCCCCGCTGTTAGCGAGGAGGAACGCACAGACTCCATCGCCGCCGCGATGGCAGACTTCGAGGAGGTGCTACAGGTGGTAGATACGGCTGGCATCCTCAAGGACGTCCAGATGCAAGCCGACGAGAGCGGCGTGGCCGACATGGTGTCGTTCCTCATGGCGCACGCGCCGCTGCTGATGAGCGATGCCGACTACCAGCGTGCCGACAGCCTCCTGGAGCGTACCAACTATATCGCACAAGCCCTCGACGACGACCGCCAGACGCTGCTCCTGCCCACGTCGGGCTTCATGGTGCAAAGCATCCAGCATGACCCGCTGCACCTCTTCAGCCCTGTGCTGGCAAGATTGAACGCCCTGCGCGACGGCATGGACTATATCGTGGAGGACGGCATCATCTTCACCCCCGACCACCAGGCAGGCATCGGCTTCGTCACCAGCCCCTTCGGCAGCAGCGAGAGCGGCAACAACCGCCAGCTCGCCGCCCTCTTGGACGAGGCCATCGACAGCCTGCAACAGGCGCATCCCGCCATCCGCATGACCGCCGTGGGCGCACCGCTCATCGCCGTGACCAATGCCGACCGCATCAAGGCCGACGGAATCCTGGCCGGCACCATCAGCATCCTCCTCATCGGGCTCATCCTGTGGCTGCGCTTCCGGCGCATTGGCGACATCGCATGGATGGTGCTGTCCATCGCCACCGGCTACGCCATCGCCATCGCCATCATGGGCTTCTACCGCGATGAGCTGTCGGTCATCGTGCTGGGCACCGGCTCCGTGCTCATCGGCATCGCCGCCAACTATCCCCTGCACTTTCTCGACCACACGCGCCACGAACCCGACCGCCGCAAGGCGCTCGCAGACATGGTGCCTCCCCTGCTGACGGGTAACATCACCACTGTGAGTGCCTTCGCCTGTCTGGCATGGATGGACTCCGAGGCCATGCGCGACCTCGGCATCCTCGGCGCCCTCGTGCTGATGGCCACCATCTTCTTCGTGCTGGTCTTCCTGCCCGTCCTCATTAAGAGTCCCTCCCCCCAACCCCTCTCTATAAAGGAAGCGACTAGTCAAAAGTATTCACTCCCATCCCTCACAGGGAGGGGCAGAGGGGTGGGTCTTCCTCTTCTCCTCCTTCTCACCGCCCTCTTCTTCTACCTCAGCCTGCAGACGACCTTCGACACGAACATGCAGCACATCAACTACATGACCGAGGAGCAGCGCGAGAACCTGTCCCTGCTGAACATCGGACTGGAGTCCGCGGGCGCCACAGGTGTGCTGGCGGTGGCAGAGAAGGACGAGGTGGATGCAGCCCTGCAAAGCGCCGAGGAGATGGCCGACAGCCTGCGGGCTGCGGGCCTCGCCGTCAAGAGCCTGCAGCACCTCATCCCGTCGCAGGCCAGCCAGCAGCGCGCCATCGAGGGCTGGCAGCGTCTCCTCGCCAAGCACGGCGCGACGCTGCGCACCGCCCTCCTCGCCGAGGGTCAGCGCCAAGGGTTCTCCGCGCAGGCCTTCGCGCCCTTCCTGACGATGCTCGACGAGACCTGGGAACCCCAACCCATCGAAGCCTTCGCCCCTATCGCCGATGTCGTAGGCGGACAATATATCCTCACCGCCGAGCAACAGCCTGCGCGCGTCATCAGCTATGTCCAGGACAGCATCACCATGACAGACAACGACAAAGCGCTGTGGCGTCAGCGCCTCCACGAGCAAGGCTTCCTCTTTGACAGCCGCGACCTGCAGAGCACGCTGGCCACGACACTCTCCGATGACTTCAACTACATCGGCTTCGTCTGCGGTTTCGTGGTCTTCTTCTTCCTCTGGCTCTCCTTCGGCAGCATCGAGCTCAGCCTGCTCTCCTTCCTCCCCCTCGCCGTAGGGTGGATATGGATCCTGGGCATCATGCAGCTGTGCGGCATCCAGTTCAATATCGTCAACATCATCCTGGCTACCTTCATCTTCGGTCAGGGCGACGACTACACCATCTTCATGACCGACGGCCTCATCTACGAACGCACCTATGGCCGCCCTGTCCTGCGCAGCTACAAGGAGAGCGTGGCGCTGTCGGCCATCATCATGTTCATTGGCGTCGGCACCCTCATCTTCGCCCAGCATCCCGCCATGCGCTCGCTGGCACAGGTGGTCATCATCGGTATGTTTACTGTGGTGCTGATGGCCTTCTACCTGCCGCCGCTGGTGTTCCGCTGGATGACCCACGAACACGGGCAGCTGCGCGAGGTGCCCCTCACGATGGAGCGCTTCCTCATCACCATCTTCTGCTCCTGCTTCTACCTCTTCGGAGGTCTCATCTATCAGCCCTTCGCCTTCATCTACAGCCATCTGGGCCGCTATACCGAGGCGCGCCGCCTGCGCTTCCACAAGACCCTGCGTGACATCTCCGACTTCAACATCAGCCACATCCCCGGCACCACGTTCACCGTCCACAACCCACACGGCGAGACCTTTGAGCGGCCGGCCATCATCGTCTGCAACCACCAGTCGCAACTCGACCTAATGGCTGTCCTCAGCCTCACCCCCAAGGTGGTGATCCTCACGAAGAAATGGGTGTGGAACAACCCGCTCTACAGCCTCATCCTGCGCGCTGCCGAGTTCTACCCCATCTCCGAAGGCTACGAGCAGAGCCAACCGCATCTCGAGAGCCTCATCCGGCGTGGCTACAGCATCATCGTCTTCCCCGAGGGAACCCGTTCCAAGGACCGCGAGATTCACCGCTTCCATCAGGGTGCGTTCCATCTCGCCAAGGCCTATGGCCTCGACATCCTCCCCATCTTCCTCGTGGGCCTTGGTGACGTCCTGCCCAAAGATGAACTCGTCTTCCGGCGCGGAAAGATGCACCTGGAAATCGGACAGCGCTTCGCCGCTAACGATACCGCCTGGGGCACCACGCCCCGCGAGACCACGCGCCTCGTACGCCAGCTCTTCGTGCGCCATTACGCCGAGCTGCGGCAGCAGTTCTGCACCGTGGAAGCCATGGTGCCCTACGTGCGTTACCAATATAAATATAAGGTGCGCAGCGTGGAGCGCGAGGCGAACCGCCGCCTCAACGAGATCCTCGCCAACGCCGCCGCCATCGACCAGTGGACGGGTGGCACCGAGCACAGGATCACCCATTGCGGGCAGGGCGAGGAAGCCTTCGTCTTTGCCCTCGTGCACCGCGACGTGCAAGTCATCGCCACCGACCCCGATGCGGAGAAGCTCGCTGTGGCAAGGAATATAAATATTCGGCTCTCGAACTTGAAGTTCGAGAAGTTGAAGGTTTAAGGTTTAAAGTTTAAGGGGATTCCTCAACTGTCAACTCATGAAGCGTTGTATCATCATAGGCAGTGGCCTCGGCGGCCTTTCCACGGGAGTGATTCTCGCCCGTGAGGGCTATGCGGTGACCATTCTGGAGCAAGAAGCCCAGATTGGCGGTTGCCTGCAATGCTTCACGCGGCGCGGCGTGAAGTTTGAGACCGGCATGCACTTCATCGGCAGCGCGCGCCACGGCCAGACCCTGGACCGCCTGCTGCGCTTCCTGGGGGTGACGGATGACATACGACTGGGTGAACTGGACCTCGAGGCATATGACATCGTGCGCATCGGGGATGAGGAATACCGCTTCCCGAACGGGCGCGAGGCCTTCATCCGCCAGATGACGGAGTACTTCCCCCATGAGCACGATGGAATCGTGAAATATATGGACTGCGTGGAGCGCGTGGCCAACGCGTCGAGCCTCCACACACTCAGCTTGGAGAATGCCGACAGCGCCATCAGCACGGAATACCAGCTGCGCAGCATCAACGAGGTCATCGAGGGCCTCATCACCGACAAGCGTCTCCGCCAGGTGCTGGTCGGCAACCTGCCCCTTTATGCCGCCCGCTACGGCCGCACGCCCTTCTCCACCCATGCCTTCATCGTGGATTTCTACAACCAGAGCAGCTTCCGTGTCGTCGGCGGCAGCGATGCCATCGGCCTCTCGCTCCAGAAGACATTGGAGCGCTATGGCGGCAGCGTTCTCACACAGACCAAGGTCAACAAGATACACGCCTCCGACGACCACGTCACGGGTGTCTCCACGACCGATGGCCGCTTCTTCCCCGCCGACATGGTCATCAGCGCCATCCACCCGGTACCCACGCTGGCGATGACCGACAGCCCGCTCATCCGCAAGGCCTTCCGCCAACGCATGCAGCAGTTGCCCAACACCATCGGCATCTTCGCCGTCTATCTCGACTTCAAGGAGGGCGCGATGCCCTACATGAACAGCAACTACTACGGCTACCCTGCTTCGTCTCCTTGGGACTGCGAGGACTACACCCTCGCTGACTGGCCGCGCGGCTATCTCTATATGCATTTCTGCCACGAGCCGCAGCCGCGCTACGCCAAGGCGGGCGTCATCCTCAGCTATATGCGTTTCGAGGAGATGCAGCCGTGGCTGGGCACCGCCATCGGACACCGCGGTGCCGACTACGAAGCGTTCAAGCGGCAGCGTGCAGAGCGCCTGCTGGACGTCGTGGAACACGACCTCCCCGGCCTGCGCGACAGCATCGCACACTACTACACCTCCACGCCCCTCACCTATCTCGACTACACGGGAACACCCGAGGGCAGCGCCTATGGCATCGCCCGCGACATCACCCTCGGCGTGTCCTGCCACGTGCCGCAGCGCACGAAGCTGCCGGGCCTCTATCTCACCGGACAGAACATCAACTCCCACGGCATCCTCGGTGTCCTCGTGGGCTCCATCGTCACCTGCTCTGACATCCTCGGCACAGCATATATCTACGACAGAATAAAAGCGGCAAATCAATGAAGAGTGCAATTATCATAGGAGGCGGTTTCGGCGGCTTGACAACGGGGGCGTTGTTGGCGCGTGAAGGCATGGACGTCACCGTCATCGAGAAGAACCACCACATCGGCGGCGGCCTGCAGAGCTTCTGCCGGGATGGCATCGATTTCGAGACAGGGATGCACATTTTAGGCGGTTTCAACGAGGGCGACACCGTCTATCGCATTTTCGATTACATCGGCATCCTGGACCGTCTCCGCCTCAAGCGCAGCGATTCCGACTGCATGGACCAGATCACCTATCTCTCCCCCACTGCCACCACTCCCGCCTCTGCCACCACTCCCGCCTCTGCCACCACTCCCGCCTCTGCCACCACTCCCGCCGATTCATCGGCGGGCCATCCCATCACCTACCGCATTCCACAAGGCCGCGCCGCCTTCACCGAGGCCCTCTGCCGCTACTTCCCCGCCGAGCGCGACGGCATCGCAGCCTATGTCGAGGCCCTCTATCAGATGGCCGACGAGGTGGATTTCTTCAACCTCCGCCCCGCGGACAACTTCTTCAAGGTCCACTCCGACCGCTTCATGCAGCCTGTCGATGAGTTCATCGCCGGCTTCGTCAGCGACCCGCGCCTGCAGGACCTGCTGGCCTATATGAATCCCATGTACGGCGGTGTGCGCCATCAGACGCCCGCCTACATCCATGCCCTCATCAACGTCCTCTACATTAAGGGGCAGTTCCATTTCATCGGGCGTAGCCAGCACATGGCCGAGGAGCTGGCACGCGTCATCACCGAGCACGGCGGCCGCGTCATCAGCGGCGATGCCGTCACCGCCGTGGAGGTCGAGGACAAGCACGCCACCGCCGTCGTGACCGCCCAGGGCAAGCGCCTCACGGCGGACTATGTCATCAACACGCTGCACCCCCAGCAACTCTTCGATCTGCTCCCCGAGGGTGCCCTTTCCAAGGCTTACATCACCCGCCTCAGCGAGGCACCCCTCACCTACTCCGCCTTCATCCTGTATATCGTCTTCAAGCCCGAGAGCTTCCCCTATATCAACCACACCTGCTACCTGCAGGACGACTACGGCCTCGTCTGGAGCCACGGCGACTACGATGACGCCACCTGGCCGCGCGGTATGATGTATATCACCCCGCCGACAGAAAACCAGGGGCCGTGGGCGCAGCGCATGACCGTCAACTGCATCATGCCGTGGGCACAGGTGGCGCAGTGGGCCGACACCCGCGTGGGGCATCGCGGTGCTGATTACGAAGCCTGGAAGCACCGACTGGCCGAGCGTATCATCGATAAGATGGAAAAGCTCTACCCAGGCTTCCGCGACAAGGTGCAGACCTATATCGCCGCCTCACCCCTCACCATCCGCGACTACTACGGTTCCCCCTGCGGCGCCCTCTACGGCTACCAGAAAGATGCCCACGACCCCGCCCGCACGATGGTGATGCCCGTCACCAAGATCCCCAACCTGCTGCTCTCGGGGCAGTGCGTGAACCTGCATGGCATCTGCGGCGTCCCCCTCACCGCCATCAACACCGCTGAAGTCATCTTCGGCACCAACACCATCATCAACAAAATCAACGCCCATGCCGCCCATTCTTAATTTTCAATTCTCAATTCTCAATTTTCCATTATAAATGCCCCATCGCCTCCTTCTCATCCTCGCCCTCCTCGTGGCTTCCGTGACCTCGCTCGCCACCACTCTCTCCGCCATCTGGCTCTGGGCTGGCACCCCCGTCCATGCCTCCTCTGTCACCCTCGCCCCCTTCCTCCCAGCCACCACTCCCTCGGTTTCAACCGAGGGCCTCCCCTCCCCCGCCATCATCGTCTGCCCTGGTGGCAGCTACTGCTGGCACGACTACGAGGCTGAGGGCATCCGCGTCGCCGAATGGCTTCGCGACAACGGCATCGCCGCCTTCGTCCTCAAGTACCGCGTGCAGGGCATCGTACCCTATATCACCCACTCCCGCCTCATTAGCCGCGGCCACCGCCACCCCGATGCCCTCTGCGACATCCAGCGCGCCATCCAATACCTCCGCGAGCACGCTGACAGCTTCCACATCGACCCCTCACGCCTCGGCGCGATGGGTTTCTCGGCGGGCGGCCACCTCGTCATGAGTGCTGCCGCCTATGCCGCCACGGATTTCCTTGTGCCCCTCGGCATCACGCATAGCGTCAGCCTGCGCCCCGACTTCGTGGCACCCATCTACCCCGTCGTGACCATGCAGCCGCCCTATGTCCACAAGCGCAGCCGCCGCGCCCTCCTCGGTGAATACGGCAAGCGCCGTCAGGCCATGCGCGACTCCATGTCCCTGGAGATGCACGTCCCTGCCGACTGCCCGCCCGTCTTCCTCCTCAACTGCGTCGATGACCCCATCGTGCAGTGGCAGAACAGCGTCCTGCTGGACAGCGCCCTCACCGCCCGCGGCATCCCCCATCTCTACACCCAATACCGCGTGGGAGGCCACGGCTTCGGTGGCGACAGCCGTAAGTTCTCCGCCGAGACCGCCCACTGGCAACAGACTTTCCTCGCCTGGCTCCAAGCCACCCTCAACCATAAACCCTCAACCATAAACCCTCAACCATAAACCCTCAACCATAAACCCTCAACCATAAACCATGCCCTCCAACTTCGACGACATCCGTCCCTACTACGACTCCGAGATACCCGCTGCCATGCAGCGCATCGCCGACAGCGAGCACTTCCCGCTGCTGGCCCAGTATGTCTATCCCGGTCAGGACCTGGACCACGTGAAGGCCCTCCTGCGCCAGTTCACCACCATCCGCGACTTCCAGCTGGAGGTCATGCGGTGTGTCAACGAGCAGGCCATCGCCCGCAGCACCACGTCCTTCACCTACGCCGGCCTCGACCGCCTCGACCCGCAGCAGCGTTACCTCTTCGTGAGCAACCACCGCGACATCATGCTGGATGCCTGCCTCCTGCAGTATGCCCTCTACCGCGAAGGCCATGAGACCTCGGAGATTACCTTCGGCGCCAACCTCATGAGCACCCCGCTGGTCATCGACATCGGCAAATGCAACAAGATGTTCCGCGTCGAGCGCGGCGGCACACCGCGTGAGTTCTACCAGTCCTCCAAGCACCTCTCGGAGTACATCCGCTACTGCATCACCGAGAAGCACCAGAGCGTGTGGATAGCGCAACGCAACGGCCGCACCAAGGACGGCGACGACCGCACCGACCAGGGCATCATCAAGATGTTCGGCATGAGCTTCCCCAAGGACCCCGTCCGCGCCCTCGCCGACTTGCACATCGTGCCCGTCAGCATCAGCTACGAATGGGAGAGTTGCGACCTCCTCAAGGCGCGCGAGCTCTATCTCGGCCGCGCCACGAAGTACGTGAAGAGCCCGGGTGAGGACCTCAACAGCATCCTCACCGGCATCATGCAACCCAAGGGTGCCGTCCACATCGAGTTCTGCCCTCTCATCACCCCCACCGACCTCGCCCAGGCGGGCGGGGTCGGGGCAGCCACCACTCCCTCGGTTTCAACCGAGGGTTCTCCCGAGGGCCTCACCCCCGACTTCCACCGCTCCGTCGCCCATCTCATCGACCAGCGCATCCTCAGCGCCTACCGCCTCGCGCCCAACAACTACATCGCCCTCGACATCCTCCGCGGCACCACCGAGCACGCCGCCCATTACACCGCCGACCAGCGCGCCGCCTTCGAGCAGCATATCACCAAGCTACGCGGCATGGGCATCAGCGATGGCAGCGCCTATGCCGAGATGCGCGACATACTGCTTCATATCTACGCTAACCCCCTTATCAACAAACAACAATGAAAGATAAAATACGCAAGATGCTGGAGGACGCCCTCCCTCTGGTAGATTTCGACTCCGACTTCCTCTTCAGCGAACTCGACTCCCTCGGCGTCACCACCATCCTCATGATGCTGGCCGATGAGTTCGGCATCAAGCTCGAAGCCTCCGACGCCACCCCCAAGAACCTCAAATCCCTCGACAGCATCGTCGCCATGGTGGAGGGGAAGCTGGGCCCGAAGGCCCAAGAGTTTAAGGTCTAAAGTTTAAGGTTTAAGGAATGCTCGCCGATTACATCGCGCTCCACGCGCAGCGCTACCCCGATAAAGTCGCCCTCGTCTGCGGCGACGACCGCTGCACCTACGCCGACCTCCACGCCCGCATCGACCGCCGCGCCGCCACCCTCCGCGCCAGTGACGCATCCCTCGGCAGTTACGGTTCCCTCGGGTTCTCCCGAGGGTCCGTCCACTGCCTCCGCGCCACCCCCTCCATCGACTTCATCGTCGATTACTTCGCCCTCCACCGCCTCGGCTGCGTGGCAGCCCCCCTGGAGCGCGACACACCCGAGGCCGTCTTCGCTGCCATCGCACAGGAGCTGGGCGCCCATACCGCCCCCGAAGGCACTGCCGATGTCCTCTACACCACTGGCACCACGGGCAAGTCCAAGGGCGTCATGATCAGCCATCGCACCATCCTCGCCGATGCCGAGAACCTCATCGCTGGACAAGGCTTCAGCCACGACCTCGCCTTCGTCATCAACGGCCCCCTCAACCATATCGGCAGCCTCTCCAAGCTCTATCCCGTCCTCATGCTGGGCGCTACGGCCATCATCGTCGATGGCATCAAGGACATCAACCGCTTCTTCAACGCCTTCGACTACCCGGCACCGAAGGTCGCCACCTTCCTCGTGCCCGCCAGCATACGCATCCTCATACAGCTCAGTGCCGACCGCCTCGCCGCGCTCGCCGACCGCATGGACTTCATCGAGACCGGTGCCGCCGCCATCTCGCAGGCCGACATGCAGGCCCTCTGCCGCCTTCTACCCCACACGCGCCTCTATAACACCTACGCCTCCACCGAGACCGGCATCATCAGCACCTACAACTTCAACGACGGCCGCTGCCAGGCCGGCTGCCTCGGGCGCACGATGCCTCACTCCCACCTCTTCATCACCGATGCCGGTACCATCGCCTGCCAGGGCGACACCCTCATGACCGGCTATATCGGCGACCCCGAGCGCACGGCCACCGTGCTGCGCGACGGCACCCTCTACACCTCCGACCTCGGCCGTCTGGACGACGAGGGCATGCTCCATCTCGCAGGCCGCGAGGACGATGTCATCAACGTCGGCGGCTTCAAGGTAGCCCCCACCGAAGTCGAGGACGCCGCCCTCTCGCATCCCGCCGTCAAGGACTGCATCTGCATCCCCGTGGAGCATAAGATCACGGGCATGGCCCTCAAGCTCCTCGTCGTCACCCACGATGGTGCCCCCCTCGACAAGCGCGCCCTCGCCCTCTACCTCCGCGACCGCCTGGAGGCCTACAAGGTCCCCCTCCTCTACGACACCGTCCCCTCCATCCACCGCACCTTCAACGGCAAACTCAACCGCAAATACTACACAAAAGGCTGACCACAAATTACACATATTGCACATAATATCATTTTCCGAAACCTAAAGGACAAAGAGTATATGTACAGGCATCATATATCATCTCCGATGATGCCACCAGGCAACACGAGTTTGGCAACCTGCAGGCCATCAAGGACAACTATCCTAAATATGTCATTTCAATGACGCCATTAGTCAGCCATCAAGGCTCGGAGGGTATCACTCACCTGCATTTGAGACGTTTCTTCACAACTGGATTGGATTGAGGAGCTCCGCAACACAAACAGCCCTGCGCCGTGAAGCGCAGGGCTGTTTTCATTATGATGGTGTGATTAAGGGTTGACGCCTGTACCACCAGCTGCTGGGGTGCCCCAGATGTCAGACCAGTCGCCGGTCGGCTTAGATAGCTGGGTTCCACCACCACTTTCGTACTTAGGAATTGAAGTGGCAACGACGGACTCGCATTGAATCTCCGCAATGTGAAGAGCGGGCGTGATATATGTCTTTTTCATAATGTGTCCTCCTTTCTATTATTTAACGATTACTTTCTTACCATTCACGATGTTCACGCCGCGCTGCAGCTTGTTGACGCGCTGACCAGCGAGGTTGTAAATCTCAGCATTGTCAATTGTCAATTTACCATTGTCAATTGTCTTGATGCCGTCTGCATCGTCGAATTCGAAGCCAAGGAAGCCCTTGACGCCGAGTCCAGCAGGCAGATAAGCCCTGAAGCCTGCCAGTGTCGTAACACCGTCACCAGCCATATAGAAGCCAACGCCTTTAGAACCATTGCTGAGATAGTAAGTACCGTCAGGCTTCGCAATTGTCACAACGGTACCGGTAAGTACGTTGCCCGCGGCACTGCCGCCTGTTGTGATTTCGAAATTGTATGTATTAGCTTCACCTGCAAGAATCACACCAGTATTGGCAGGAATGATTCCACCATCGATGGCTGTCAGGTGCAGATAAGAACCCTCGTTACTAGCGATGTAAGCCGTAACACCGCTGGGAATTGTCAGAGCCACGGGGCTGTACAGCGTTGCATAACCTGCAGCAGTGATAGTAATGGGGAGCGTAGTGATTTCCTCTACCGTCCAGTCGGTCTGGTAGCTGCCACTGGTCACAGGGCTGCCATTGCGGTCAAGCTTCGTACCATTTGCGGTGTTATCGTAGCAATATGTGCCGACACCCGCAGCATTAGACTGTATGTAGTAATGGCTGGACTGAGCACCCGCCTTGAAGGTATAAGCATTCAATGAGCTACCTGCAGGAGCCACGATGCTCGTGTTGTATAAGCCATAGCCACTACCGAAGAATATCAGGTTCCGACTATCACTATAATAGATAATGTTGTTGGCGGTCTCCGTACCATTCATTGCGGCATTGCTGCTTGCTGTGTTGGAGGTGATGAAGTTGTTGGAGTAGCCCTTAATGCGGTAGAACTTACCGGTCGCAGGGATATTCAAAGCATAGCCATTGGCAAGAATATCTTGAGCGACAGAAAGATTGACCTTGCTATAACCAGCAGCCTCAAGGCCGTTAATGGAATTCATCTCATTGCCTGCATATACTTCATAGTCGCCAATGAAGTTATAATAGTTAGGCTTTCCCTTATTTCCTTCTGATGTCAGACCCCAATTGATCGCCTTCAACTCAGCAATCGCAGCGGCAAATGCCGTAGGACCATTGATGGCCTCGTCAAGAGCAGCAAGTGCGTCAGTGGCATCAAAGTCACCAACTTCCTCAATGACATATTGGCAACCGTCATCCCAGTCAATTTCATATGATCCCCAATCATTGATAGCAATACCATAAGCGTAAGAGGCAGAGCTGTTGATGTTTTTGTTGGCATCACCATCAAAGCGTATGACATATACTGAATTTGTCGTCTGTGAGAACGCAATAGCATCGCTTGTGCCAGTAACATTGTCAGCAAGAGGAGCAATCTGTGATGACTGATAAGTAACGAACTTATTATCGCTCACGCTATAGAGATAATATTTGCTTTCAAATTCGATGATAGCGAACTCCTTGGCAGAAATACCCAAAGCTGTCTTCACTGGTGAGGCAAGAACCGTACGGGTATTTGCCTCATCATAATAGGTTGATAAACCACCGCGCCCGCAAACAAGTTGGTACTTCTTGCTGTTGCTTAGCTCTGAAGACAACTTAACACCACTCTTCCTGTCAATATTAACTTGGATGGTTACATTTTCTTCTGCGATGGTACCTGTTGTTGAGTAATCGTAAGCAAGAGAATTATAGCCATTGTAGAGGCTGCTAGGCACATTGATGGCGCTGTTGGGCAATACCGTTTCAACAACAGTGACTCCGGTGGCCACACCATCAACATACTGTGCATATGTAACGTCAATAGTGGAAAGAGGGACTTCAACCTCTGTCTCATATAGATACCAAACATTGTTACCAGAGTTACCGCTTATTTCACCACTACCATAGAAAGACACGTTATTACCTGCACCATTATTATCCACCCTGCTACCGCTCTTGCTGTTCAAGTTCCAAGCAAAATAGCTACCGCTACCGCCATTACTATTATAGAAAGCATATGTGCCGGCGGTGTTGAAGTTAGCGGCTTTCAGATTTCCATCAATCCAATAACCATTTGCAAACTGAATGTTATAAGTACCCTCACCGACAGACTTAAAACGGATAAGGTATGCAGAATTGGTAGAGGTCAGTGCTCCATTGAGAGAGGATAATGTAAACGGGGCAGCAGCACGCTTTAAAACGTCTGCAGCCGCGCTTGTGTTATACATTGGGGTCTCGCCACCACGAACCTGTGTTAGAACGTACCAATGATCGTTATCATCTGCAGCAGTTGCAGCAGTAAAACTCTCCACTCTATCGCCTACTGTAAGAAAAGCCCCCTCAATAGACGGCGCCCAATCTTCTTCTTCAACGGTAATAGTGAAAGAACCGCCATCTTCCGATGCACCTTGAATACGTCCAGTATTACTACCAGAATAGACGAAGGATGCGGCTGAGGAGTTCACAACAAGAGCTTCGCCTGTTGATACCACAACAGCAGATTCACCAGCAGGGGTAACTGTTACTTCTGCGCCAAAAGTTGGGCAATTCATGGAGAAACCTGTCACCTTATAGCCACCTTCCACATAAAGAATATAAGTACAAGTTCCTGATTGGCCTGGAGCCATACGGCCATTTTCGGCATTGATATTGTTCGCAGAAGCGGTAAGGGTAACTACGGGTTTCCCGACTTCATTTGAAACCCATTTAGCAATCCAACCCGACGTTACTTCTGAACCACTTCCATTGTAAAATTTACCTGTTCCGGTACCATACGTGATGGTGTACTCCGTCGCCCACGCCCCACTGACTCCAGCCAGGAGGGCGATCATTAATAATAGAAATTTTCTCATAATAAATAGTTATTTGAAATTAGTTGTTAGTATTGTTCTTGTTGATCTTTGCAAAAATGCAGCACAAATGTACGAATAATATAATAAGGTGAGAAGAAAAGAGGGAATTTTTCTGCCAAATGTGAAAAAATCCAAAAGAAAGCGTGTAAAATCGTCACTTATTATGAAGATTGAAGGAACATAAATCCGTCTTAAATCTAAACATAAATCTGTGGTTTGGAAAAAAACAATAAAAACACCTCTGATGAAGACTGTGGCCTACGGCCGACCAGATATAAGGTGTTTGACATACCTTCATCATTTTATGGATAATACGTTGATATGCAGTAAGATGGATGGAAACAGACCTACACTGAACCTAGACTAAATCTACATGCCTTCCCTCATGCTTCCCACTTGACACGCCCGATGCTGGTTTAATGCTGGTTTGATGTAGGTATAAAATCCAGTAACCTATTATCTTTCAGATGGTTAAAGCAGAAATGATGAAGGTAGCCCAAACACCATGAAGCACGACATTCTATCGCTCTGCTGTGTCCCATACGTGGTACTCGCCGGAAGACCGTGGTCTTATGGCCGGAAGACCGCGGTCTTACAGCGTGAAGACCGCGGTGTAAACGCAATCGCACCGCGGTGCGTTGGCTGTTGCACCGCGGTGTGAAAACTGAGGGGGCATAGGGTAATCGTTGTTCGCTCGCGACCGAACAATGATTATCGCCCATTCCATCGTTACAAGCATTCGATGAAATGGGCGATTTTAGGGTGATACATACAGCGCCGTTGGCGCTGTATGTATCACGCATCAATATTGGCGTAGTTGGCGTTTTTCTCGATGAACTCGCGACGGGGAGCGACGTCCTCGCCCATGAGCATGGAGAAAACGTAGTCGGCACCGGCGGCGTCCTCGATGGTCACCTGCTTCAGGAGGCGCGTCTCGGGGTTCATAGTGGTCTCCCACAGCTGCTCGGGGTTCATCTCACCAAGACCTTTGTAGCGCTGCGTATAGACGCCCTGCTCCTGACCGTCGTTGTACTTGAGCAGGAACTGCATGCGCTGCTGGTCGTTGTAGCAGTACTCCTCGATCTTGCCTTTCTTGCAGCGGTAGAGGGGCGGCGTGGCGATGTAGAGGTGTCCTTTCTGGATGAGTTCGGGCATATAGCGGTAGAAGAGGGTCATCAGGAGGGTGTCGATGTGGTAGCCATCGACGTCGGCGTCGGTCATGATGACGATCTTGTGGTAGCGCAGTTTGTCATAGTTGGCTTCCTTGGAGTCCTCACCGAGGCCGTAGCGCACGCCGAGAGCCTGGATGATGTTGTTGACCTCCTCGTGCTCGAAGGCTTTGTGCCACATGACGCGCTCGACATTGAAGATCTTACCGCGGATGGGCAGGATGGCCTGGAAGTGGCGGTTGCGGCCCTGCTTGGCGCTGCCGCCTGCGGAGTCACCCTCGACGATAAACATCTCGCAGTTGGCGGGGTCGCGGTCGCTGCAGTCGGCGAGCTTGCCGGGCAGACCGCCGCCGCTCATGGGCGACTTGCGCTGCACGCTCTCGCGGGCCTTACGCGCTGCGACGCGGGCCGTTGCGGCCAGGATGACCTTATCCACGATGAGCTTGGCCTCCTTGGGGTGCTCCTCCAGATAGTTGGTGAGTGCCTCGCCGACAGCCTGCTGCACGGCACCGGCCACCTCGCTGTTGCCGAGCTTCGTCTTGGTCTGTCCCTCGAACTGGGGTTCTGCCACCTTGATGCTGATGACGGCGGTGAGACCCTCGCGGAAGTCCTCGCCGCTGATCTCCACCTTGTTCTTCTCGAGTTTCTCCAGCTCCTTGGCGCACTGCTCCTCGGCATATTTCTTCAGGGTACGCGTGAGGGCCATGCGGAAGCCCTGCAGGTGGGTACCGCCCTCGATGGTATTGATATTGTTGACGTAGGAGTGGAGGTTCTCGCTGTACGCGGTGTTGTACATGATGGCGCACTCGATGGGGATGCCCTGCTTCTCGGTGTTCAGGTAGATGACATCGTTGAAGAGGTGTGTGCGGGTGCTGTCGATGTAGCGCACGAACTCCTGGAGGCCGTCCTTGCTGTAGAAGACGTCCTGACGCGTGTTGCCTTCGCTGTCGGGGCGCATATCCGTCAGGGTGATAGTGATGCCGGCATTCAGGAACGCCAGCTCGCGCATGCGGTTGGCCAGGATGTCGTATTTGTACTCCGTGGTGATGAAGATGCTGTCATCGGGCCAGAACTGCTGGCGCGTGCCGCGCAGCTCGGTGGAGCCCACGACCTTGACGTCGTAGAGGGGCTTGCCCTTCTCGTACTCCTGCTGGTAGATCTTGCCGTCGCGGAAGACCTGGCTGAGCATGTGTGTGGAGAGCGCGTTCACGCAGCTGACACCCACGCCGTGGAGACCGCCGGAGACCTTGTAGGAGCCCTTGTCGAACTTACCGCCGGCATGGAGCACGGTCATGACGACCTCGAGGGCGCTCTTGTGCTCCTTCTCGTGCATATCCACGGGGATACCGCGGCCGTTGTCCTGCACGGTGATGGAGTTGTCCTCGTTGATGGTCACCTCGATGTGCGTGCAGTAGCCAGCCAGTGCCTCGTCGATGGAGTTATCGACGGTCTCATAGACGAGGTGGTGGAGACCCTTCTCGCTGATGTCACCGATGTACATTGCCGGGCGCTTACGCACAGCCTCTAAGCCTTCCAGAACTTGGATGTTACTCGCGCTGTAGTTCGCGCCATTCTTGATTTCTTCTTCCATAGGAGATAATAGCTTTATTTTGCGCGCAAAGTTAGTAATAATAGTTGAAAGATGAAAGTTTGAGGTTTAAAGATTATCGGGTTTTCACATCTTTTCACACGCGCGTGCGCGTGTGCGCGTACAGACATCTATTCTATAGCATCCTACAAGGCACAAAAAAAGAACAATGAACCTCACGGCCCATTGTTCCAACGAACTTATTTAAAATTGCTATGGACTTGTTTGAACAGACGTTCAAACGGAGATGGAAATATTTGCTAACAGGGTGGCCTGTCTTATCCGAGCTTCTGGATATGACGAGCCAGCTTGGACTTGAGGTTGGAAGCCTTGTTCTTGTGGATGATGTTCACCTTAGCCAGCTTGTCCAGCATCTTCTGGACAGTGGGGTACTGCTTCTCGGCCTCAGCCTTGTCGGTGGTAGCACGCAGTGTGCGCACAGCAGCGCGCATAGCCTTTGCATAGTAACGGTTGTGGAGGCGGCGCTTCTGCTCCTGACGGATTCTCTTCAATGATGACTTATGATTTGCCATTTCTTCGTATCGCTCGCGAAAACGCGATGTTTAATGTTTAACGTTTAATGATTTTGTAGTCCATAGCAGAGTCGAACTGCTCTTTAGAGAATGAAAATCTCTCGTCCTAACCGATAGACGAATGGACCATTCGCTGTTTTTGCGGGTGCAAAGGTACTTCAAAAATCAATACGCGCCAAACATTTCCACTAAAAATATTCTTTAGCAAATGATTTTAAAGCATTTTTGCTGCCGTCGTTCGGCAAAATCACTACTTTTGCAGCAGAATATGCAGTCCTACGGCATCGTCCTTCACTCCCTGCGCTACGGCGACACTCGCATGATTGTGGACATCTTCACGGAGTCCGCAGGTGTCGTCTCTTTCATCCTACCCGCCACGCGCAACCGCAAGGGGGGCATGAGGGCTATCGCCTGGCAGCCGTTGTCGCTAGTGGAGGTCATCTGGGAGGCGCGTCCGCGCACGGCTTTGCAGAAGCCGAAGAGCTTGGTGCTGTGGCACCCTTGGCGCTCTTTGCACATCGACCCGCGGAAGACGGCTATAGGGCTGTATCTCAGCGAAGTGCTCCACCACGCCCTGCACCGAGAGCAGGAGAACAGACCGTTGTTTCTGTTCATCGTCAATGCGCTCACTTGGTTCGACGAGAGCGAGCGCAACTACGTCAATTTCCACATCGTCTTCCTGCTCCACCTGACGCGCTTTCTGGGTTTCCTCCCCAATGTAGAGGACTGGCATGAGGGCGATTTCTTCGACCTACAGGCGGCCATTTTCACGCGCACGCGCCCGTACCATATATATTATTTGGAGCCGGAGGAAGCGGCGCTGGTGCCAAAGTTCCTGCGGATGGACTTGCGTTCCATGCGCGCCGTGGGCCTGAACCGCGCCATCCGGCGGCGCACGCTGGAGATCATCGCGGACTTCTACCGCCTGCACATCCCGGAGTTCCCCGAGACGCGCAGTCTGGATGTGCTCACAGAAGTCTTCGAGTGACGCTCAACGCAGGGTTTCGATGGCCTTACGGATGTTCTTGTCGTGGGCGGCCTGGTGCTGCAGGGCACCACGCTGGTAGTAGTAGCGGCTCACGAGTTCCGTCTCGAGATAGGGTTGTATATGTTGGCGGAAGCGGGTGAGGTCGGCGCGCAGGTCGCTCTGCTTGACCTTGTTCTCCAAGCGCGCGAGGTCCTCCTGTATCAGCTCCAGCCTGCCCTCGATGCGCGCCAGCTGGCGCAGCTGGCTGAGCACAGATTCCATGCGGCCGTTGAACTTGAAGTCGCTGGCCACCACCGATGCCACGAACGCCTCGTAGTCGCTGTCCGACAGGCTGAAGTCGGCAGGGGCAGCTATCGTCGGGTGTGCCGCCACGAACTCGTTGGCGTAGTTGAAGAAGGCGTCGGAGTTATAGAGGTCATACACCATCGCGGGCACGCTGTCCACGACGAGGATGCTGTCGGGGAGGATGCCGCCGCCGTCGCGCACAGGGCGTCCCAGACGTGTGTGGAACTCATGCGTGAGGCTGTCGGGCAAGGTCGTGGCAGCGCCGTCGAGCGTACGATGGCGGTAGTCATAGGCCTGGATGCAACGCCCCGAGGGGATGTAATAGCGCGCCGTCGTGATCTTGAGCTGGCCGCGATAGGGTACCTCGCGGATGCCCTGCACGAGGCCCTTGCCATAGGTACGCTGTCCGAGGATGACGGCACGGTCCAAGTCCTGCAGCGCACCGCTGATGATTTCGGCGGCCGAGGCGGAGTTGCTGTTCACCAGTACGGCCAACGGCATCACGCTGTCGATGGGCTCTGCCGGCGTACGATATTCATGGTTGCTGGCAGCAATCTTACCCTTCGTGGATACCACGAGGCTGCCTCTCGGCACAAACATTCCCACAATCTCGATGGCCTCCACCACTGCGCCACCCGGGTTGTCGCGCAAGTCCAGAATGAGGCGCTCCATGCCCTGCTGCTTCATCTCCGTGATGGCATAGCGCACGTCGCGCGAGCAATGGTCGGTCACGCTGGAGAGATAGAGGTAGCCGATGTGCGCCTGCTCATCGATGATACCGTACCAAGGCACGGCGGGTGTCTGTATCTGTCGGCGCGTGAGCTTGAAGGAGAGCGGTTTCTTCTCGCCGAGACGGCGCACACGCAGCTCGAAGGTCGTGCCGGGCTCACCACGCAGGTTCTTGCTGACCTCGGACACGGGCCAGCCTTTGATGTCCTTGCCGTCGATGCTGAGGATGACATCGCCGGCACGCACGCCGGCCTCCTGTGCCGGGCACCCCTCGTAGGGCTCTTCGATGGCGGCACGTTCCTCCTGCTTGTACGGACGGATGATGGCTCCGATGCCGGCATAGCGCCCCGTGGTCATGGTGATCAGCTCCTCTTGGTCGTCGCCGGGATAGAAGACGGTGTAAGGGTCTATCTCCGAGAGCATACCGTCGATGGCCCGACGCACACAGGTGTCTGCCGACAGCGTATCGACATAGAAGAGATCCAGCTGACGGTAGATGTCGGCGAATACTTCCAGGTTGCGCGACACGTCGAAGCCCGTCTGTGCCTGGCGCTCCTGCGCAAAAGCCGACAGCGGAGAAAGAAGAAGGAGGAAAGAAGAAATGAGAAGTTTATTCATAATGTCGTAATGTCGAATTATCGTAATAACGTAATTTCGTAATAACGTAATAACGACTTTTTCAATGGTTAATGGATTCTACTCCCTTCGCCCTTTGGAGAGGGGTCGGGGGGGGAGGCTTTTGCGCAGCCGCTCCGGGTCCACTTGTGTGCCAATCACCTGTATCACCTCTGCCGCCGTTCGGTTGCCGAAGTCCATGCAGGTGTCGAGCGTCTCGCCGTGAATCCAGCCGTGCAGGAAGCCGGCAGCGAAGAAGTCGCCGGCGGCGGTGGTGTCCACGGCTGTCCGCTCCAAGCCGGGAGCGAATACAATCCTGTCGCCCGTAGCGCGCGACATACCCATCGCACCACGTTTGCCCACCTTCACAACGGCAATATCCGTCAGCGATGCCAGTTGCCGGAGTGCCGACTCCGGGTCGTTCTCTCCATAGAAGGCAGCTGCCTCCTCCTCGTTGGCAAAGGCGATATCCACGTAGTCGCGGATGTATTCGGTGATCATCGCGTGATGGTCGCGCACGATATTCCACGATGCCAGGTCGTAGCTCACTGTGAGCCCCGCCGCCTTCGCCGCCTTGAGGATCTCGCCCAACTGAATGTGATCCTGGAGCAGGTAGCCCTCGATATGCAGGAGGTCGTAATCCGACAGGTTCACCTCCTTCAGTGCCTCGCCCAGATGGACAGCCGCCCCCAAATGCGTGGCGAAGGTGCGCTCATGGTCTGGGGTGATCAGCGTGTTGGCCGTACCCGTCTGCTCGTCGGTGATGACGGCCAGATGGGTCTCGATGCCTCGGCTGCGCGCCTGCTCGGCAAAGAAGCGACCTGTCTCGTCATCACCCACGGCACCAATGACGCCGGTCACGTCGCCCAGCACAGACATAGCATGGATGGTGTTGGCGGCGCTGCCACCTGTGGCGCGCTCGATAGGCATCCCCACCAGACGCTGGCGCAGGCGCATCAAACCCTTACGGTCCACATGCGTCATTGCGCCCTTGGGCAGGCTCATCTCGTTTAGCAGCTTTTCATCTGGTAAATACACGAGGACATCTACCAAAGCGTTACCAATTCCTATGATTTTTGACATGATTCCGAAAATTTTCTGCAAAAGTATTGCTTATTTTTGAGAAAAGCACTACTTTTGCCCCGCAATTCCGAGAAAAAGGTAAAAAAACTGCTTCAGTAGCTCAGTTGGTTAGAGCACCTGACTGTTAATCAGGGGG
>CAMVUB010000019.1 GCA_947170495.1 uncultured Prevotellaceae bacterium | reverse complement strand
ATGAATCAGTACGAAACCGTTTTCATTTTAACTCCCGTTTTGTCTGACGATCAGATGAAGGAAGCGGTCGGCAAGTTCAAGAAGATTCTCACTGATGGCGGTGCAGAAATCCTGAACGAGGAAGAGTGGGGCCTCAAGAAGCTCGCATACCCCATCGAGAAGAAATCGACGGGCTTCTATGCCATGATCGAGTTCAAGGCTGAACCCACGCTGATCGCTAAGTTGGAAGTCAACTATCGTCGCGACGAGAGAGTGCTGCGCTACCTCACCGTAAAGAACGAGAAGTATGCCGCAGAGTATGCAGAGAAGAGAAGAAACAAAAAAGCAACCGCTAACAAGGAGGACTAAGCAATGGCACAGACAGAAATCCGTTATTTGACTCCACCTACCGTTGATGTCAAAAAGAAAAAGTATTGCCGTTTCAAGAAGAGTGGCATTAAGTATATTGATTACAAGGATCCTGAGTTCCTCAAGAAGTTCCTCAATGAGCAGGGTAAGATTCTTCCCCGTCGCATCACCGGCACTTCCTTGAAGTACCAGCGTCGAGTGGCACAGGCCGTGAAGCGTGCCCGTCACCTCGCTCTCCTGCCCTTCGTAACCGATATGATGAAATAACTTAAAGAGGAGTAAGCACTATGGAAATTATTCTGAAAGAAGATGTGATTGGCTTGGGTTACAAGCACGACATCGTAAATGTGAAGTCCGGCTACGGCCGCAACTATCTTATTCCTCAGGGTAAGGGCGTCATCGCTTCCGAGAGCGCTAAGAAGATGCTTGCTGAAGAGCTGAAGCAGAAGGCCAAGAAGCTTGAGAAGATCAAGAACGACGCACAGGCCATCGCTGACAAGCTCGAAGGTGTGGCTCTGACCATCACCGCCAAGGTGAGCGCCCAGGGTACCATCTACGGCAGCGTCAACAACGTCCAGATTGCTGAAGAGCTCAGCAAGCTCGGTTTCGATATCGACCGCAAGCTCATCACCATCAAGGATGTGAAGACCGTTGGCGAGCACAAGGCTACCGTTCGTCTCCACAAGGAGGTCAGCGTCCTCATCCCCGTCACCGTCGTTCCCGATGGTCCCATCGCTCAGCCCGCTCCCGTCGCTGAGGCTGCTCCCGCCGATGAGATCGAGGAGATCGAAGACATGGAGGAAGAGGCTTAATCCTCATTCCCAACCATAACGCAAGCCGCGACACCCCATGGTGCCGCGGCTTCTTCTTTAACTTTTGTACTTTTGTACTCTTGAACCCTTGAACCCTTGAACTCTTGAACTCTTGAACCACAAAAAATAAAGGCCTCACTCCCGTGAGACCCTTAGCTTGTACTGTTCGTTGTGCGAACTGCAGTGTCTGATTACTCAGCAACAACAGCCTCAACCTCAGCAGCAGCGCTGTCAACAACCTCAGCGAGAGTGTCAACAACCTCTTCTACTGCAGCTGCGCTATCGCAGCAAGCAGCGCTGTCGCAAGCCTCCTCAGAAGCCTTAGTCTGACCGCCGCAAGCAGCGAAAGAGAGAGCCATAGCGGCTACGAACATAAATGCTACCTTTTTCATTTTCTTTTTTGCTTTTTAAATCTGTAAAACAATCAATTGCTTCTTAAAACGGTGCAAAGGTACGGACTTTTTGAATACGTTGTTCTTTTTTTATCAACTTTTTTTCAACTTTTTTTGAACTTTTTTTTGCAAAAGCATGCAAGTAGCTCATAATCAAATATGTATTGAAATGTTAAATTTTCGCTTCTTGACGGCTATCAGACAGAAAAGTAGTACCTTTGCACTCGAAAACGAAAAACAAGCATGAATCCCGATCTGCCACTACAAGGAAAGAAGGCTGCCTATTTCACCTTAGGTTGCAAGCTGAACTTTGCCGAGACCTCCACCATCGCCCGTCAGCTGGAGGAGGTCGGCGTGAGGAAGGTGCGAAAAGGTGAGGTGGCGGACATCTGCATCGTCAACACATGCAGCGTCACAGAGGTGGCCGACCACAAATGTCGCCAGGCCATCCATAAGCTCGTCCGTCAGCACCCCGGCGCCACGGTCATCGTCGTCGGTTGCTACGCCCAGCTCAAACCCGACGAGGTGCGCGCCATCCCCGGCGTCACCCTCGTCCTCAGCCAGAATGAGAAGGGTAGGATAGTGGAATATTTGACGAAGTTCTCTTCAGCGGCGCCGACTGGCGCCGCTGAAGAGAACTTCGTGCCCAGCTGTTCCTGCGGCGACCGCACCCGCTACTTCCTGAAGGTGCAGGACGGCTGCAATTATTTCTGCACCTACTGCACCATCCCCTTCGCCCGCGGTCGCAGTCGCAACGGCAGCATCGCCTCGCTCGTCGCCCAGGCTCGGCAGGCTGCCGCCGAGGGCGGCAAGGAGATCGTCCTCACGGGCGTTAACATCGGCGACTTCGGGCGCACCACGGGCGAGTCCTTCCTCGACCTGCTCCGCGCCTTGGACACCGTCGAGGGCATCGAGCGCTATCGCATCTCCAGCATCGAGCCCAACCTGCTGACCGATGAGATCCTGCAGTTCTGCGCCCAGAGCCGCGCCTTCATGCCGCATTTCCATATCCCCCTGCAGTCGGGCAGCGATGAGGTGCTGCGGCTGATGCACCGTCGCTACGACACAGCCCTCTTTTATAATAAGGTATCGCGCGTGCGCGAGCTGATGCCCGATGCCTTCATCGGTGTCGATGTCATCGTGGGCACGCGTGGCGAGACGCCCGCCCTCTTCGATGAGGCCGAGCGCTTCATACAGTCGCTGCCCGTCTCGCAGCTCCATGTCTTCAGCTACAGCGAGCGCCCTGGCACTGCCGCCCTGCGCATCCCCCATGTCGTGAGCCCCGAGGAGAAGCACGCCCGCAGCCAGCGCCTCCTCGCCATCAGCGACGAGAAGCTCCGTGCCTTCTACGACCACTACCTCGGCACCACGCGCCCCGTGCTCCTCGAGCACTCCCGCACCCCAGGCCTCTACAACGGCTTCACCGACAACTATATCAAAGTGGAATATCGCGGTCAGGGAGTAGATAATACGATCCTTCCCCTCCGCCTCACTGCCTGGAATGAAGACCAGACAGCATTAAAGACCCTCCCCCCTGCCCCTCCCTTGTAGGGCGGGGAGTAAATACCGACAAGATTATGATAGAAACTCCAGTTATTACCCAGAATCCTCAATTACAGAATGATTCTACTCCCCTCCTTACAAGGGAGGGGCAGGGGGGTGGGTCTGTAGCTATCGTCATCCTCAACTGGAACGGTGCTGCTATGCTTCGTCGTTTCCTCCCTTCTGTGCTCGCCAACACCCCGTCGTCGTTGGCTGATATCATCGTGGCGGATAACGCCTCTACGGATGACTCCCTTAATGTTTTAGCAGCGGAGTTCGCGGAGATTGAAGTGATTCGTCTCGACTGTAACTATGGTTTCGCCGACGGATATAATCAATCGTTGCGCAGAGTGGGAGAGGGCTATGACTATTATCTCCTTTTGAACTCTGATGTGGAGACACCTGCGGGGTGGCTGCAGCCCATGTTGGACTATATGGAGGCTCACCCCGATGTCGCCGCCTGCCAGCCCAAGCTTCGGGCTGAGCATACACGCACCCATTTCGAATATGCCGGAGCTGCGGGCGGCTACCTCGACGCGCTGGGCTATCCCTACTGTCGCGGCCGCATCTTCGAGACCGTCGAGGAAGACCGCGGGCAGTACGACAGCGTGGCCGACATCTTCTGGGCTACAGGCGCCGCCCTGCTCATCCGTGCCCAACTGTTCTGGGAAGTCGGAGGCCTCGACGGCCGCTTCTTCGCCCATCAGGAGGAGATCGACCTCTGCTGGCGTCTGCGTGCGCGCGGCCACCGCATCGTCTGCGTGCCGCAGGCCGTCGTCTATCACGTCGGTGGCGGCACACTGCCTAAGGAGAATCCCCGTAAGACCTTCCTGAACTTCCGCAACAACCTCCTGCTCCTCTACAAGAACCTCCCCGAGCGTCGCCTGCGCCGCGTCTTCTTTATCCGCTTCTGGCTCGACGCCCTCGCCTCACTCCTCTTCCTCATGAAGGGCGAAGCACGCAGCTTCAAAGCCGTCTGGCAGGCCCGTCGCGAGTTCCGTCGCATCAAGGCAGACTTCACCGCCGACCGTCGCGCCAACCTCGCCGCCACCACCCTCGACCCCATCCCCGAGCAGTCCCTCCCCAGCCTCCTCGTCGCCTACCACCTCCGCGCCCGCAAAACCTTCGCGCAGTTATCGTGATTTGACGAAGAAGTCCTTGGGGCTGGTGGTGTAGAGGTTGCCGAAGTTCTAGTAGTTATAGATTCCTACGTGGGAGCCGAGGCGATTGGCTATTTTACATACTTTTGGCCGCCTTTGATGAAGATGCCTCGGGCGGGTTCCTTCGACAGGCGTATGCCCGTGATGTCGTAGATGGCATCCTCATGACGCAGTCCCTCTTCTATTGTGGTGACGCCTGTGGCGATGAAGGCATTGTACAGCCGACCCATCACATAGCTGTCACTTCCGGGCTGCGTGGCTGTACCGAAGATGGCATAGGCATTGCCGCCAGGAATGACTTTCTCGCCATAAGTGCGGTAGAAGCCGGGGCCGCGGTCACCGTCGCGGAACTCGTAGATGCATTTACCATCATCTGTATCGGTCAAGAGCGAGTCGCAGTAGAAGCCTTTGGCATAGGTGCTGCTGACCGATGCGGTAGAACTCAGCGAGGTAGGCACGAACTTTGGTGCAGCAGTCTTTGAGTTGAAGATGACGGCACGGCCTGCGGGAATAATCTTACCCACAGCCAGAGCCGACACTTTCAGGGTGTCTGCATTGTCGCTTACAACACGGTTCGTCACGGACCAGGCTTGGACACCCGCTGGGATAATGACGGGATAGGTGGTGTAGAAAGCACCCCAGAAACGCTCTGCCTTCGTCGTACCGGGATCTACCTCGAATGTCTCGGGCACAATTGTCTTTTCGGTACGCGGGTCGTAGCTCACGTGAGGCGGCTGGTTATAGACACTGTTCTGGGCAATGAGCTGGGCACGGTAGGCGTAGTCGTCCATCAGATGTGGGAAGGTGTAGTCGGTCTGGTAGTTGGTGGCGTTGATGACGAGTTGGTAATCGTTGCCCGATTGTGTCCAGTTAACGATTTCCTCGCGCCAGTCACCCAGCAGGTCGCCCAGCACGCAGGGGTTGTTCTTCGAGCTGTTGTTGAGGTTGCCGAAAGTGTACCAGGTGCCGTTCACCTGCTGACGGTCGAGCTGCATGGTCTGTGGATTAAAGACCGCCAGATAGCTCTTGTCATAATAGTCGTCGGCCAGTGTGCCGTTCCAGAAGATACGGTTGTTGATGGACGCTCCACTGCTGCCAGTGCTCGTTTCGGTCACCTCGTTACCCTGGGCATCGAACATCTTCATGCCTGTTGCGCTGCTCATGAAATAGGCATCCTCAGCCTCGGGGTTGAAATGGGCCATCAGGCCGCGACCCGTGTCACTCCCAGCCTTTTGGCGCACGAGAATTTCGCCCGTACGGGCATCGCGCAGATCCACGCCAAAATCTCCTTTCTCATGTGCCATGAAGAATTCCTGTCCAGGGCGTGAGGGGATGAAGTCGCCCAGATGCGTGGCATCGCCATGGCCCAGCCCGGTACGGTAGAGTGTAGTTCCATCGGCATTCAGGGCGCCCGAACCGTAGGTAATCTCTTGCTTGCCGTCGCCCGTCACGTCGCCCACCGAGAACGAGTGCGCACCTTCGCCATAGACCGACTTGCTCAGGTTTTTCACCGTGCCGTCAGCGTATGTCACCGTACCCGCATTGGCAGATGTTCCGCGATGCAGCCAGCGCAGCGTCAGGCTGGCGCCATCCCAATCGTAGGCTCCGATGTTGCAACCACTGTAATATCCGCGTGCGAAGATGGCCGAAGGATTCTCGTCCTCGCCGCTCAGCCATGCGATGCCGGCCAGATAGCGCTCGGAGCGATTCTGCTTGCTGTCGCCCCAGAAGTCGGTCGAGACATCGCCATAGGCAGTGTGGTATCTGACCGTCTCCAGCTCGGCACCCGTGATACCGTCAAACACCGTAATATATTCCGACCCGTGATCCTGCTTTCCACGACCACTCTTCAGGTCTTCATTGGGATCATCATTGCCAAGGAGCACATAATTGCCCAAACCGTCAATGGCACCTGGAGCCGTCTTCACCATGAACTCGCCGTAGCCGTCGCCGTCAAGGTCCCATGCCACGAAAGGCGTGGTGTGAGCCGAGTTAAACATGTTCTGTCCCGTATGGAGCATCCACAGGCGCGTGCCGTCGAGCTTGTAGCATGCGTAGAAAGCGGGCGACGTGGTGCCGTTGCTGGCAGCATCCTTCTCGTTGGATGGAGCCCACTTCAGGATGATGTCATACTCGCCGTCGCCGTCCATGTCGCAGAACGAGGCATCGTTGGGTGTGTAGGTGGCCTTGGCCGACGTGGGGTCGATGGGCGCGCCACCCTGCAAGGTGATATATTTGACCTGCCCGTCCCATGTGGGGCCGCTCACCTCCGTCTCCACGATCTGATTCTGATCATCATATACTTCCAGCTTGTAGTAGTTGCCGGCAGCGGCGCCGCTATCCAGGAAGTTGGTTTTTCCCATGATGAAGTTGCCGCTGTTCACCTTTGAAGTCTGAGAGGCAGCCGAGGTGCCACGGTAGAGTTTGAACTTGTAGTTACGTGTGTCGCTCTTGCGTGCACGCCACGACACGAGGTTGCCCGATGACTGGTGCAGAGCCATCAGTCCACGCTTCAGCGCCTGTGCCTCACCACGGGGCGGACGATTGGTGACAGAGAATGTGACGGTGAAACCGAGCAGGTTCACACCTGCGCTTCTGACGTTTACACTAAGGGTCTTGGAGTCTGCGTCATAGAACGTAGCTACGTCATAGCCCTGTCCTAACGCGGGCTGCAGGGTGGCTGCGAAGTCGGTGGGATGGGCATAGAGCTTGCTGTCAAAACGTGTACTTTGTCCGTTCTTCAGGCCCTTCACCAAATCATAGAGGCTGACGGTGGATGCGTCTTCAGCACCCGTCTTTACCTTACAGGTGAGGTCTGAAAGGAAATAAGAAACATCGAGAACCTCCTCGTCCATCACACCTTCTACCACCACATTGCGGAATGCCATCGACTTGGGATTGGCATTGTCCGTGCCGTTGAGCTGGTAGATGGAGAACACCAACTGCATACCGGCATCTCTGACCATGAGGTCGGATATCTGGAAATCATTGTGGCCATAGCCCGTGGGGTTCCCGCTGTCTATCTTGTTGCGCATAATGGTGATGGGCGAAAGCTGCTGTGTGGTGCCGTTGGGGATCTTCACAGCAGCATTGACAGCACCGCCATCGGTACCCACGCGCACACAGTCGAAGCTCACGCGTGTCAGCTTCAGCTTATGACCTGTTGCCGGTTTGATGCCAAAGGTGATGTCGTGGCCTGCCGTAGCGACCTCCACCCTCGTTGTCGGAGTGAAAGCAGCGCATGGCGGGTTATAGGCTACGGGCTCGTAACCGGCATCGGCATTGGTGCCAGTAAGGGCTGTAACAGTAGCAATCTTATTGCCTTGCGCGTAGGAGGTTGAGAGTAGCGATGTACTGGCTTCGTCGCCTGTGATGGCTGCGGCAGCCAGATCGGCGACATCACTCAACACCCATGTCACCTTCACAGCCTTGGCGCCGATGGCAGGCGTCTCGAACTTGTCGAAGGAGACAAGGCGGAAGTCGGAGAACGACATCCATGAGTGAAGCGTGCTTGTCACACCCTGCACGCCGATGGTGACAGCGGCAGGCTCGGAAAGTTCAAACACCACGGAGGCATCGTTCCAACCACGACCGAACAGACCGCCGCCGTTGCCTATGTGCGACATCTCCGTCCTGGCCTCACCTGCAAACAGCACGAAGGATGTGAGTTCGGTAGCTGCACGGCTCTTCACCGTCAGCTGGAAGCGGCCTTTGGGGAGCTGGACTTCCTGCGTCATGCTCACATCCCACGCCTGGCCTGCCCAGTCGCCGCCGTCGAAGTACCTGTGTGAGGTGCTGCCCTCACCATCTGTCCAAGGTTCATTGTCCTTGATATCCATGCTGCCAGCTGATCCTTCACCCTTGACGACAGCCCAGGGAGCGGCAATATCCTGCGTAGCCTCTGCATTCGTGATATAGGCGGTGAAGTCGGTAGCGCCATCCACACCTTCCAGCATGGCGCTCGACTCGGCTACCTGACGATATGCCTTATAGATAGCGTCCTCCTTCACCCTGGCATCGGCGGCATTGACCGCAACGGCCTGCAAAGAGGCCTCGGCTGCCGTCTAGCGGGATGCAGAGGCATAGGGATAAGCCGTGAAGTCGAAGCCTTCCATTGCAGTCTTAGCGGCGATCAAGGCATCGTAGCTGTCCTTGGCATCCTTGAACGAGGCGATGGCATCTTTCAATGCCAGGATGGCAGTCTTGTAGCCATCGGCGGTCTCCTCAACCGTAGCATATTTGTTGACGGCCTGCTGCAAAGCCGTCCTTTCCGCCCCCGTCACCACGACATAAGCCTCAGCGCTGAGGGCATCCTGGGCAGCCTTCATCGTCTCCTGATAGTCAGCCTTGTATTCATCAGCCGTAACAGGACCGTAATAGATGAGACGTGCATCGTCAAACACGGCCCAATCCTGTTTCTTGTTCTCCGTGCGCTTCACGCCAATCTTCAACGTATTGCCCAACAATACCACCTTGCCGGTGGTATTGCCGGTATAAGAACCTGCGGCAATGGCATCGAGGGCAGATCCGAAATCAGCAGCGCCCTCGGTATTCACGAAAGCGGCCTCGGTGTCGTTGGCATAGATGTATGTGGTGCCGTTGGTGCCGTAGCCGGCAATGGTGAACTCATAGATGCCTTCAGGCAGGTTCTCCAGAGTTTGTGAGATGTCAAACGTGTTGTTCCAATATTCGCAGCCATAGGACGTGCGCTCTGCAGATGGGCCTGCTACCGTCTCGTTGCCGCCACTTTTGGAATGTACCCACGCACTATTGCGCGAGTCGTTGCGGCTGAAGGTGGCACCCTTGATGAGGAACGACGCATCCACGCTGTTCTCAGCGGTAGCTGCATTGAGCGAGGCCAGACGGTCGGCGGGCGAGACCAGCGTCCATTGGGCGTTGGCTGCGGCGGCATTGTCGGCCAACGTTACGAGACCGTCGGAACCTGCCGTCAGGAACTTCTCGCCATTACCAATCGTGTAGGCGCCATTTCCCGTCGAGGTGAAAGTCCAGCCAAAAGACGCGCCATCCACATACTCGCCGTTCAGGAAGTTATTTGCGCCGCCGTTCGACACCTGCGAGTCCATCGTCACTGTGCCATTGGACGAGGCGAGGATGAAGTCGAGGCCGACCTCGTTGACAATAGCATGGGTTCCCCAGTAGGATCCTGCGGCCAGAAACTTCTGCGTACCCACATTCTTCAAAAAGTAAGTCCCGTTGATGCCCTGTGCCATCATGACCATTGAGGCCACGAGGCAAAGCATCATTGTAAGAAATAGTCTTTTCATTGAGCTGTTTATGATGATAAATGATTTTCTTTGCCGCAAAAGTATATAATTATTTGTACACGCGCGCTAAAGAAGATGTTAAATCGTCAGGAAAGACTGAAAAATGGACTGAAAACATACAAAACAGCCTTCCCGAGAGACTCAGGAAGGCTGTAGAATGACACTGCCAATTTTCAATTTTCAATTAATTGTCCATTGTCCATTGTCCCCCTTGGGGGACCACAGGGGGCTATGAGAAGGCCACTGTCAGGCCAGCCATGACGATGGAGACCATGGACATGAGCTTGATGAGGATGTTCAGCGAGGGGCCGCTGGTGTCCTTGAACGGATCGCCAACGGTGTCACCCACGATGGTGGCCTTATGGGCGAAGGAGCCCTTGCCGCCGAAGTTGCCTTCTTCGACCATCTTCTTGGCGTTGTCCCAGGCGCCGCCGGCATTGGCCATGAAGACAGCCAGCGTGAAGCCGCCGGCGAGACCGCCGACGAGGAGGCCGAGGACACCGGCTACGCCGAGGACGAGACCCACGACGATAGGGATGGCGATGGCCAGGAGCGACGGGAAGATCATCTCATGCTGGGCAGCACGCGTGGAAATTTCTACGCAGGAACCGTAGTCGGGCGTGGCCTTACCCTCGAGGATACCTTTGATCTCGCGGAACTGACGGCGCACTTCCTCGACCATCTTCTGGGCAGCACGGCCCACGGCTTCCATCGTGAGGCCGCAGAACAGGAAGGCGGCCATGGCACCGATGAAAGCGCCCACGAGGACGCGCGGGTTCATCAGGTTCACCTGGAAGTAGTTCATGAAGTCGGGGATGGTGGCTTGGGCGGCGGTGATGACCTCGCCCTTGAGGTTCGTAAGTGTAATTTCTGCCCGTTCCATCGCGATTTTTACCTCTTCTATGTAGGAGGCTAAGAGAGCCAACGCGGTCAGTGCGGCAGAGCCGATGGCGAAGCCCTTGCCTGTGGCGGCGGTGGTGTTGCCGAGGGCATCGAGGGCATCGGTGCGATGGCGTACTTCCTCGCCCAGCTCGCTCATCTCGGCGTTGCCGCCGGCGTTGTCTGCGATGGGTCCGTAGGCGTCGGTGGCCAGCGTGATACCGAGGGTGGAGAGCATACCCACGGCGGCGATGCCGATGCCGTAGAGGCCTTTGGACAGGGCTTCGGCACTCATGGCCATATCGAAGCCGTTGGCGCAGAGGTAGCTGAGCATGATGGCGATGCCGATGGTGACGACGGGGATGCAGGTGGAGATCATGCCCGTGCCGATACCTTTAATAATCACGGTGGCAGAGCCGGTCAGTCCGGCCTCAGAGATCTTCTGCGTGGGTTTGTAGGAGTGGCTGGTGTAGTATTCCGTGGCCTGACCGATGATGACACCGGCTGCGAGACCCGTGATGACGGAGAACGAGAGACCCAGCCAGTTCTCGATGCCGAGAAGGTAGAGGATGGCGAAGGTGGCACCCGCGATGAGCAGGGCTGAGATGTTCGTGCCTACGGCCAGCGAGCGCAGCAGGTCGCGCATCGTGGCTCCCTCCTTCGTGCGGACGAGATAAATGCCGAAGATGCTGAGGAAGACGCCCACAGCGGCAATCAGCATCGGCGCGATGACAGCCTTCATCTGCATCTCGCCGCTCATGGCAAAGGCCGTAGCGCCGAGGGCTGCGGTGGAGAGGATACTACCGCAGTAGCTCTCGTAGAGGTCGGCACCCATGCCGGCCACATCGCCCACGTTATCGCCCACATTATCGGCGATGGTGGCGGGGTTGCGGGGATCATCCTCGGGGATATCGGCTTCCACCTTACCCACAATATCAGCACCTACGTCGGCAGCCTTCGTGTAGATACCGCCGCCCACACGGGCAAACAGCGCCTGCGTGGAGGCACCCATGCCGAAGGTCAGCATCGTGGTGGTGATGATAATCAAAGACCCACCCCCGGCCCCTCCCGTGAGGGAGGGGAGAGCCTCCGGTTGGTAAACAAGATTCAAAACAAGGAACCACAGGGCGATGTCCAGCAGACCAAGGCCCACCACGGTCAAGCCCATCACCGCACCACTTCGGAAGGCGATCTTCAGACCGCCGTCCAGGCTCTTGCGAGCGGCGTTGGCGGTGCGGGCGCTGGCGTAGGTGGCGGTCTTCATGCCGAAGAAGCCAGCGAGACCCGAGAAGAAACCACCCGTGATGAAGGCGAAGGGGACCCACGGGTTCTGCCATTTCAGCACGTAGGCCATGAAAGCGAAGAGGATGGCGAGCACCACAAAGACGATGGTGACCACCTTGTACTGCTGTTTCAAATAGGACATAGCGCCGCTACGCACGTAGCTGGCAATCTCACGCATGCGAGGCGTGCCCTCGTCCGCCGTCATCATCGAGCGGAAAAAATAGAAGGCCATACCGAGCGCCACCACAGAGGCGACAGGCACCAGCCAGAAAGCTAAGGGAAGATTCATGTTGGTTTATGGTTTAGGGTTTATGGTTTAATTTTTAATCTGGTCGTCACTTCATTGACTTTGTCGTCCTCGAACGCGACTCGGCCATTGATGCGAGCATCATGGCTCTCACTGCTTACTCGGTTCCTCAAAATTTGAAACAAAAATTTTTGTTTTAATTTTATTCGTAATTTTTGCTTTAATTTTGAGCGCAGCGACCCAAATCTTGTTTAGCGTTTAATAGCTATGGTTTTCGTTATCGTTAAGGTTGATTCGCCGACAAAAGTAGCAAAAGTGTGGTGACCAGACAAATTTTTCCTTAAAAATTGTATTCTTGAGGCAAGGATTCTATGCTTTCACGCACTTTTTACTACCTTTGCGCCCGTAAACCTACGACAAAACATGGAAGAAAACATCGACAGACAGGTGCGTTGCACTTGGGTGGACTGGTTGCGCGTGGCAGCGTGCCTGATGGTGATGGTGGTGCACAGCACAGAACCGTTTTATCTGGGGGGCGAAGGCTCCCGTATCCTCACGCTGAGTGATGCCTATTGGGCGTCGTTCTTCGACTCCTTCGTGCGCGCGTGCGTTCCTTTGTTCATCGTCGCCTCCAGCTACCTGCAGTTCCCGCTGCACTATTCCACGGGCGAGTTCTTCCGCCGTCGGGCCGTGCGCATCCTCGTGCCCTTCGTCATCTGGACGTGCTTCTATGCCCTCGTATGGGGTGATCCGGTGCAGAACTTCAAGGATCTGTTGCTGAACTTCAACTACGCTGCCGGGCACCTCTGGTTTGTCTATATGCTCTTGGGCCTCTACCTGCTGATGCCGTTGCTGTCGCCGTGGGCCGAGCGGGTGAGCCGCCGCGAGTTGGCCTGCTACCTCTTCCTATGCCTGCTCACCACCCTCATTCCCTTCGTGCGCGAATGGGCCTACGAGGGGGAGGTGCCCATCATCTTCGGCACCGCAGGGCTCCCCAACCCCGCACGCTATCCGCTATGGGGCGAGGCCAGCTGGAACGGCTATGGCACCTTCTACTATTTCTGCGGTTTCATCGGCTATTTGCTGCTGGGATTATACTTGCGGCGGTTCGTGGGCGAGCTGTCGTGGCGGCGCACACTCCTCATAGGTTTCCCCTGCTGGCTCGCGGGCTTCGTCATCTGCTTCGGCGGCTTCCTGGCGCGTGTCTTTGCGACCTCCACGACCTTTCCCATCGAGGGCAATGTGTCGTTGGCGGTGATATGGGAAACGCCTTGGTGCAACGACACCCTCGGCGTGGCGCTGATGACCGTCGGATGGATACTGCTGTTCCGTAAGTTCACGTGGGACGGGCGTTTCTACCAGCGCATCCTGCTGCCCATCTCACGGGCCAGCTACGGCATGTATCTCTGCCACCTGTATGTCCTCGTGCTGTTCTGCGGACTCTTCCTCGGCATCTTCCACACCGGCGATGAAGGCGTCCTTGGCATCTGGACGACACCCTTGGAGATCCTCCTCATCGCCCTCAGCACCTTCCTCACCACCGCCCTCGCCTGCACCCTCCTGCAGCGCATCCCTCGCTTCGGCAAGTGGCTCATGGGCTGAGGCTACCTTGTACCCAATACACATTTTATTAACCATAAACAAACAACTAAATCAATGAAGAATTTCTGGAAGTATGCTGCCTGTATGATGGCAGCAGTGCTCATGACAGCTGCGTGCAGCAAAGACGACGAGAACAGCAGTAGCAGTAGCGGTGGCAGTACCACTCCTCCCGCCTTGCAAATCCCGAGCAGCAGTACACCTGTGCGCTATGAGGCAACGCAGGATGGCGGCAAGATTGACTTCGTGGAACTGCCGGCCAACGGCACGTATATCATCGGTCTGCGGGCATCTTACGATGTCAAGATGCGTGGCATGATTGCAGCGTCTGTCGTCGAGGGCAAGAGCACGCCCCAGGAGAACAACGTATACCAGTTGGACGGCTTCGGCACCGTGCAGGTGAAGACCACCGAGGCTGGCGACGGCTACCTGCTGGCGGTGACACCCCAGGGCGGCAGCACCGAGGAGGTACCGGTGACCTTGAAGAAGGCTACGCTGCTCGATGGGGAATCCAAAAAGCTGTGTGCCACCTGGAACCTGGCCACCATCCGACTTCAGATGCGCATCCTGACCAGCCGTTTCGACAAGGAATATACCGAGGACCAGCTGGGTGATATGCAGACCGATGTGGTGGCATACCTGAAGGACGCTATCCCCGACGCCATTCAAAGCTCCCTGCCGCCCATCGAGAACCTCATCGACATCCAATCGCTGGTCGCTGGCGGCGGTCTCTATCATCGCTACACGATGACCTCGCTCGGAACGCTGGTGCTCGAGAGCGCCTACGAGACGAAGGCCGGCACGTGGCGCTGGGCTGACAGCAACAAGAAATCCATTGAGGCCACGCTGCCTTACGGCGACTCCTTCTCCGCAGGAATCAGCTATCGCGGTGAGCAGCTGTGCATACAGCCTAAAATAGAGGCACTGGAACAGATGATGTCCCAGTTCGGAGCCATCGGCTCGCTGGCCTTTAGCTGGGAACTGGACATGTACTGCGATAAGGCCAAATAACCCTATTTGCTGAAGTTGCGGGAGGCGAAGGGGAGGGCTATGCGGATGGCCTGATGCCAGTACTCCCAGTTGTGCACACCGTTGCGGATGCGCAACTCATCCTTGATACGCTTCTCGCGCATGAGCTGGTGCAGCTTCACGGAGAGGTCGAAGAGGAAATCGTCATCGCCGCAGTCGAAGAACCATTTCACCGTGCGCAGACGCTCCACCGTGGCAGCGTCTGCGTTCTCTATATACGCCAGTGCGGAATGGTTCTTCACGGCTTGGCTGACGAGATACACCTTGTCGTCAATGCCCTCCACGCGCCGCTTGCCGCCATCGCTGTCCAGCCAGCCGCTCATGCAGTAGCACGATGAGAACAGGTCGGGGTGGCGCTGCGCATAGACCGTGCTGCCGCCGCCGCCCATCGACAGTCCCATGACGGCGCGATGGCCTTTGTCGCCGATGGCGCGGTATTTCTGTTCCACCTGCGGCATGAACTCCTGGAAGAAGAAGTCCTCGTAGTTCCAGCCCGGCATGTTGAAGTAGCCGTTCCACGTCTCCATCGTCCGTGGGCCTCCAGCGTTGGGCATCACGATGATCATCTCGCAGATCTCGCCGCTCTCGATTAGCTCGTCGGCGACCGTCTGCATCTGCCCCTTGTCGCGCCACGCCGTGTAGTCGTCGGTGAAGCCGTGAAGCAGATACGCTACGGGGTAGCTCTTACCGCTCTCAGCAAAGCCGCTGGGCAGATAGATATTGTACTTGACAGTAGCGCCGAGCACCTGACTCTGCACGCTGTCGGTGAAGACTCTGCCCGCTTGGGCCGTGACGCTTACCATCCAGGCAGCCATCACAAAAAGAAGATGTTTCATTGTTGTTTGTATAATGATAGTATCAGCATATTTTCGGACGCAAACATACAACAAAAATCTCATGCGGCAGTGAAGTCGCATGAGATTTCTTTGTTGAAATCGGTATTTTTAACAGTATGCCCTTGGTGGGGTTGCCTCCCCACTACTATAGTGTAGGAAGGCTTGTCCTTGTATAAAAGTTGCTAAATCTCGTACAGCTATTCGAATTTTTCTCGATTTCCTGTACCGCTGTTTGTACTTCTGCGGAGTGAAGCTGGGCGCATTTACTAAATTTATTTTCCTCTTCAAAAACTGCAAAACTGCCACCTTTGTAATGTAAATAATTGATATACTTGCATTCATATGGGTGGCAGTTTAGGTGGCAGATGGTCAAAAAGGTGTAGGTTTTATGCAGAAAAAGTGCTATTTCCTTGCATTTTCGCCGAAAATGTGTTATCTTTGTGGCGATAAAAAATTGGTTCACGGTTCATGGTTTATGGTTTACCGTTTACTGTTTACCGTTTGAACTTTTGAACTTTTTGAACTTTTGAACTATTCAACCATGACACTTACTTACTCCCTTGCGCCCCACGACTGGGCGATCTGTTTCCAGAGCGACTGCCCCATGAAGGACATGTGCCTCCGCTATGCCGTAGGCCAGCTGGCGCCTGCCGACCTCACCCATCACGCCACCGTCCTGCCCGCCGCCCGCCAGGGCGACCACTGCTCCCTCTTTGCCACCAAGGAACCCGTGCGCATTGCCCGCGGCATGACACGCCTGCTGCCGCGCCTTTCCTCCGGTAAGATATCGGACCTTCGCCAGGGCCTATATGCCATCTTCGGCAGCTGTCCACATTACTATCGCTATCGTGCCGGAAAATACGACATTACGCCCGAGCAGCAGGAACAGGTGGCGGCACTCTTCCGCAGGTTTGGCATCGAAGCAGAGCCGACTTATGACTACACGACGCTTACTTATTACTTTCCCAAAGCATGACGAGACTTTTTCTCATGCATGATAAAACTCTTTATCACCCATGATAAAACATTTTCTCACGCGTGATAAACCTTAAACATGTACATCACTACCCTCAAGACAGATAAACAAGGCCAGCACCTGAAGCGGTGGGAGGCCACGCAATTCTATGAGCGCATCAAGACGGATGCCAACAACTTCCTCATCGGCTTCCTGCGCGACGAGGCGCCGGCGGAGCAGCCGCAGCGCTATCGTCGCTATAAGGAGATCCCGCATGTCTATGCGGCGGTGGAGCTGCGCAAGCAGACGAACGGTGCCTTGGGCATGGCGGCCTTCAACGGCCTCGTGATCCTGGAGGTGCGGCAGCTGATGAGCGCGAAGGTGTGCGACGCTACGAAGCGCGCCGCCATGACGATGCCCTCGACGCTGGCGACCTTCACGGGCGCCACGGGCACCGAGGTCATCATCCTCGTGAGCGTGGCGCAGGCCGGCGGCACGCTGCCTGCCACGGAGCCGGAGGCGGAGCTGTTCTACGCCCAGGCCTACCAGCGCGTGGCACATATCTATGACGCCGTGCTGCCCGTACGCGTGACACGCATGACACCCTCGCTGCGCCACACGTTCCTGCTGCCCCTCGACCCTAATCCCTTCGTCAACGAGCAGGCGGTAGCGCTCCGCGTCACGGGCAGCGAGCCCGTGGCGGCCGACGGCGACGATGCCGACCTGCATCTGCTGGCACTGCCCGAGCAGCGCACGGCAGAGGAGTCGGACATGACGGCCTACCTGAACTATGACCGCGCCTACGATGCGGCTGCGCTAGAGGTATTACCGCTTCTGAAGAGCGTGAAATACGGGAGCAATGCGTGGTTCCAGCAGTACGTGACGGGCATGGCCACGGCGCTCTTCTGCAAGGGCTGGGCGCAGGAGGAAACGGTGTGCCATGTGTGGAACCACCTGAAGTTCAAGGATGCCGAAGGTCTGACGGAGGATTTTGTGCGCGGCCTCGTGGAGACCGTCTATGACGAGGAACTCGCCGCCCGCAAGCGACAACCGTCCTTGGCCGTGCGCGAACCGCTCATGCAGACCATCATACGCCGCATGGAGAGCCGTTATGTGTTCCGTCGTAACACGGTCATGGGCTACACCGAGTTCCGCCCCAACCACACATGGGCGACGCCGTGGGTTCCCGTCACCGACCAGGTCGTCAACACGTTCACCACCGACCTGCAGCTCTCGGGTCTGGACCTGTGGGACCGCGACGTGAAGCGCTATGTCCACTCCATGCGTATCCGCGACTACGACCCCATCGACGACTACCTCTGCAAGGTTCGTGGCCGTTGGGACAGGAAGCACGACTATATCCGTGCCCTCGCCGCCACCGTGCCCACGGACAACCCCGGGCAGTGGGCCGACTGGTTCCACACCTGGTTCCTGGCGATGGTGGCGCAGTGGCAGGGGCGCGACCGCCGCTATGGCAACGCCATCGTGCCGCTGCTCATCTCCGAGCAGGGCCAGCATAAGAGCTCCTTCTGTCGCCAGTTGTTGCCGAACGACCTGCGCTCGTGGGGCTATATGGACAACCTGTCGCTGGCCGAGGAGCGCCCCGTGCACCTGGCGATGGCACAGATGCTGCTCATCAACCTCGACGAGTTCAACCGCATCTCACCGCAGAAGCAGCAGGGCTTCCTGAAGAACATCCTGCAGCTGCCGACGGTGAAGGTGAAGCGGCCCTATGCCAGCCGCACAGAAGAAGTGCCGCGCCTGGCCTCCTTCATCGCTACCACGAACATGGCCGACGTGCTCACCGACCCCTCCGGCTCGCGCCGTTTCCTTGGCGTGCAGGTCACGGGGAGCATCGACGTCAGCCAGACACCCAACTACGAACAGCTCTATGCGCAGGCGCAATACGAGTTAGACGAGGGTGCCCGCTATTGGTTCGACGATGATGAGACGGCTGCTATCATGGAACATAACCGTCAGTTCCAGCAGCAGAGCAGCGCCGAGATGTTCTTCCATCAGTACTTCAGCACCCCCAAGAGCGAGGCCGAGGAAGGGCAGTGGATGATGACCAGCGAGATACTGCAGACCATCAAGCGGCGCGCCGGCGCCGCCTTCCAGGTGCCCGCCGTCAACGCCTTCGGTCGTGCCCTCTGCGGCAACCCCGACATCCTCTACCGCCGCTCCAAGAAAGGCAGCGAGTTTTATGTAAAACCTACCTAAAGCTCGCTGAAACCTACACCTTTTTGATAAACTGCCACCAAAACTGCCACCCATATGACCGTAAGTAAATCAGTCGCTTACGTCATATGGGTGGCAGTTTTGCAGTTTCTCGTAGAAAGAATTACTTTAATAAAACTTTCTGATTGTTTCGGATGTAGATGCCTTTCGTGGCGGGTTGGGCGTTGAGCTTGCGGCCGTCCAGCGTGTACCACGCGCCAGATTCATTGCATGGTCCATTGTCAATTCCGCGGATGCCCACGGATTCCACATCACTCTCCAACAGCCATATGAAGGCCGGTGTCCACGAGTAATCGGCTTCGGGCACTCCGTCGCCGTTGGCGTCAAGGACAGTCCAGTAGGTGTTGGCTCCCCATGTGTCACTGACGGCGTTCGTGGCGCGTACGGCATAGCAGCCGTTGTCACCCAAATACCATACCTGCCCATCCCAGTCGTCGCGGCCTTGCTTATCCGTCAGGATATGCCCCTGCGGCAGCAGGTCCCCCGACGCGCCACCGTTCTCCGATAGATGCGGGTTCGTGAAGCAGGCATCCACCTTCCATCCCGGTGAGCGGAAGAGACCATCACCCCCCGTGCGGGCAAAGGTGAGGACACAGTCTCTGGTCGGATGAGCTGTCAGGTAACCCTCGCTCGTCAGGTAGTAGCGCGTGCGTCCATTGAGAGTGTAGATGGCATACTGCGTGTCCGTCACTACGCTGTTGAGAGCTGCCTGATACTGTTCATCGGTGGCAGCTACGATATAGTTGACTAACATCTGGATGGCCTCCGTGGCATCGAAGTCGCCAGCCTCTTCGATGGTGAACTGATTGCCGTCATCCCAATACCGTGCATCCTGCCCCCAGGTGTTAATTTGGATGCCGGGCGAGTTATTTACATTGAGCACATTGCCCGTGCTGGCTACCTTGAACATAAAGTAGCCGTTGTCGTTCTTTACCAACGTCCAAGCATCATCCGTTTGTGGACTATCCGTCTCTCCGCCCGTGCCTGTGATGAATTTCAGGTCGGCCGTACTGTAAAGATAATAGTTGCCGCCATATTGTAGAATGGCGAAGGGCGTTGCCTCCTCGCACTTATGTCCTTGTGCCTCAGGGTTGGTGCTTGCCAGTTCACCGTTTGCCACGCCTAAGGATCCGCGTGCTTCGTCCTTTGTGCAGATGATGTACTGCTTCGAGTTGCTCAACTCGCTGAGATCAGAGATGAGGTTTCGATGGGAAGCGAAGTAGCTATCAAGCATCTCAAGAGCTTCAGAAGCATCATACCAATCGTCTACGACCTCTATCTGATAGGTGTTGCCACCTCTTCCGCCCTCGAAGTTCTGCCATGTATTCATACACACATTGAGATTCTTATCCATATTGAGCCAGTTGCCAAAGCCATCTTCAAGGTAGTAAGGATATTCTTCAATGTTCGTCTTCCCCCTTTTCAGACCCTTCACAGCTTTGAAGAAGTCCGTTTGACTTTCCAATAGCGGATTTCCCGTTGATCCTGCTTTGGCAGCTGTTGTATGGATGACGAAAGCCTTGTGGGTGACGTCGTAAAGATAGTTGGTGCCCTCGTAGTCGATGAATGCAAACTCCGAAGCGGCATCCTCTCTAGTGCCGTAGAGCTTAGAACCATTGGAACTCACATCGCCACGCCAACAACTGAAAGTGTACGTCTCAGTCATATTAGGAACATCAACTTCCCAAATTTTCTTGAAATCCTTCCAGATGTTAGCTTTTTTATAATTATCTTTGCTTCCGGTTGGTACATATAATGTAGCATTATTCGTATTTGAAAGCGATGTTTCATTTAATGTCGGAGGCGTCTTGCGATTTACCCTCACATACATCAATGGACAATTATTGAATGCATTCGATCCTATATCTTTCAAGGAGCTTCCAATCGTTACGTCGGTCAGGCTAGTGCAGTCTTTGAACGTATTAAGTTCAATCGATTTCACTCCGTTGCCAATGGTGACAGAGGTCAGACTGGTGCAACCATAGAAAGCATCACTACCGATTTCATTCACACTATTGGGAATGTCGACAGAGGTTAGGCTAGTACAATTCTGGAACGCATATCCGCCGATGCTAGTCACGGAGTTGGGGATAGTGATGTTAGTCAGGCTGGTACAATCCTGGAATGTCCCAAAATTGATGCTCGTTACGGAGTTGGGAAATGTTACGTTTGTTAGGTCGGAACAAGCAGAGAACGCCCCCTCACCGATACTTGTCACAGAATTCGGGATGGTGACGCTTTTCAGGCCGGTACCAGCGAACGCCCCCTCACCGATACTTGTCACAGAATTCGGGATGGTGATGCTTTTCAGGCTAGTACATAAACAGAACGTATAACTCCCAATGCTTGTCACAGTATTGGGAATAACGAGATTGGTTATCTTCTGATTGTTGAAATATAAAGTAACCAAGTCAGGGAATGGATAAGTTTCAAAAGAAGTAGCACACCATGTCGCCAAATCAACAATCTTTACACGTTTCAAGCCTGTACAATCTGAGAATGCATCTCCGCTGATGCTCTTCACGGTCCTACCTATGGTGTATTCAGGCACATTAGTGCCGAATATCGTGCTCATTTTTCCAATATGTTCGCATTCCAATGTGACACTGGCTAGACTGGAGCAACCTTTGAACGCGTTGACTCCGATGCTTTCTACGGACTCGAGGATGGTGACTTCTTTCAGGCTGGTACAGTTTTCGAACGCATATGCCCCAATACTTTCGAGGAAATAATGGGCGATATAAGCCGCTTGTGGTTCATATGCAGAAAATTGAATGTCACGCAACTTGGAGCAACCAGCAAACGCAGATTGACCGATGCTCTTGTAGAAATGGGGGATCTCAATGTAGGTCAGCTCGGAGCAATTCATGAACGCTCCGTCGCCGATGGTTTTTAAATCCAATCCCCTAATATAGTCGAATTCAACGAGGGCCAATTTGGAGCAATTCATGAACGCACCTTTTCCGATGTCCACCCAATTAGTAATTTTGACGCGCTCCAAATTGGTGATGTCTTTAAACGCATATGCTCCGATGCGCGTGACAGGATATTGGGTTGTACCTACATAAAGATGTGTTGGAATGTTAAGTGTAGAAGGAATAGATCCACTAATACCCAATACGGTTGCGTTACCTCCCGAAATAGAGAATTCCCAGGTAGTTGCACCGTTAGTCCATGTGTATGATGCCGATGCTTTGATGTTTGTCAACAGCGCCAGCAAAATGGCTGTAAAAAGTTTAAGTTTCATATCTTTTTTATATTATATGTTGTGATACAATTTATGCAGATTTGTTCTTCAGGTAGTTCCTCACCAACCACGCCAAGTTCTCGCGGCTGCCGCAGTCGAGGGCGCGGGAGCCAGAGAGCATGGAGGAGAAGAAAATGTGCGTGGCGAGAGTCTCAGGTTCTTTATCGCCTTTGACGTTCTCAGGCTTGGTGATCGTAATATCGTAGCCGCCAAACTCCTCGCTTGGGGTTAGCTTTATCCAATCTTTAAAGCGGCCATCAGACAAAGGGACTTCCGAACTCTGTGAACCCTTGAAGCACCTTCCAACGAAAGCGTTTATAACAACAAGAACCTTCGGCCTAAGACGCAGGATGGTCTTGAAGAAAATATCTATCATAGCGTTGTAAAGACATTCGTTCTTTTTGCCTAAGTATTCGTCCTGCAGTACATTCTGTTTCTTTTCAACAACGCTGAATAGGTCCAACACAGAAGAATTGACATCTTTAATAAATTCACCCTTCTTTATCTCCGCCAGCAACTTTTCAATCGCCTTGAAGTATGGTGTGTCGATGTCTTCGTACACGTAAACGTCTTCTTTCCGCTTCCCGTTATGCTGACTTTTATTATTGTAATGGTCTTTATCTGTCCCCGACGGATTCATGCCCACAAACAGGATGCCATTTGAAAGATCATCTTCCAAAGTATAGAGCTCCATATCAGGAGTGGAAGTGTTGTCTTTCCGCCTCCTGTTGAAGTAGTCGAGGTATTCACTATGAATATGCTCGTAGTCACTTTTAAGTCTTCTTGTCTGTTCGTTCATAGGCTTTCTATGTTTTTTAGTTCTTGGTTTCTACAAATGACACTTTTTCCTTGCAAAGGTAGCGATTCACTTCCTTACCTGCAAATTCATTGTGTTTCATTTGAGATTTCTTTCCTCGATGCGCGTTTCATCTGATTTCATTTGGTTTCATTTCGTCTTTATGATGGGGGGAAAGGGACTTTTCTGCATAAGAAAGGAGCCGTTTTCAATAAAAATCGTTATCTTTGCCCGCAAAATAAATTTAACAGAAAAAAATGATTGAATGTAACGCTCTGTGTAAGGCAGTGGAAAAGGAAGTGGGAATGAAGCCCACGGCACCCTCCCACTTCAAGAAAATTGCTGAACAAATTGAGGAACGAACCAAGGAACATATCAGCTACTCCACGTTGATGCGCCTGTGGGGAGCCATGAAGGGCGTGGAGCCCCGCAGGGTGACGCTGGATATTCTGGCACATTTCCTGGGGTATATGAGCTACGATGATTTCGTGGCACATCAGCCTGTCGCCGATGAGACAGAACGCTCAGAACGCTCAGCTTCTCTACAGAACCCCGTTGCCCCAGAAGCCATAGAATCCCAGATAACTTCAGAAACTATAGAAGCTCCTATTACCCCGAATGCATCACCATCCAAATCCAGCTGGATGAAGGAGGTTGCGTGGGCTGCTGTAGCTGCAGTTGTCGTTCTCGTGGGAGGCGTATTTTTGTATAAGCTGTTGTCGGCACCGCCAGCGCCCGTGTATGTCACAGACCTGAGTCAGCTGAGCAATACGAAGCAGTATATCATCCACACACGTCACGATATGCGCGGGCTTCTCGGAGTGCTGGGCCGCCATTTGGGAACGACCTTCACGTCGGCTCAACAGAACCGCTGTGAGGCGGCAAGCCCCTTTGCCATCCTCTTCTACGAGGGCAGTTACTATCTCTTCAGCGTGGAGGACAACCGCTTCATCAATGTGGGTGTCCATGAGGACGATGCGCCTCTGGCCAAGGGTGACCCCAATGACTGCTCGCTGGACATCCATCAGGAGGCGGACAGCTGCTTTGTCATCGACTTCAAGAACTGCAAGACGGTGTGTTCGCTGAATGTCAATAGTGTATATGGTCCATTTGTTACGGACTACGGCACCATCAACAGGATGTTTGACGACGGCAACCTGTTCATGTTTGAGGAAGTGGGTGACTTCGACCCCACGGAGGCTATACGGATGCTTCAGGACCGCGACCAGGAATATAAAGCAGCATTAAAGACCATCACGGATGGCCGGTATAGGATACACGCGGAGGACTCACAAGCTCATCGCTTTTATCTGCGGGCAGACGGCTATCTGACAGAGACTCCCACAGACTCCTGCATTTTCACAATCCAACAGACAGACTCGACCACACATGGCGATCCAAAGTACCGCGTCCCGGCTTGGCGTATCTTCTATGAGGCCGGTGAAGGCGCTGACGTACGGAACATCACATTCGAATGTCCGCATCTGGATAACGAGGCTTATGTTCCGGGCTACGGGCGGCTGTGTACCGTCGCTTTGGGCAACCACGTTGTTCAGGAAAAAGTGCTGTTCCTCGGCGACAACGGCTGCTACGCCATCCGCTCCACCAACCTGGCCACCGAGGCGTGGGGTTGCGGACTATACTGGGCCGTCTATGACCTCAACGACGACGGCACGCCCGAAGCTGACTACAGCCCCGAGCGTGCGTACGTTTGGCTTCTGGAAAAGATGGACGAGTAGGTTAGTGCTCTACGAGTTGGAGGCTTTCAACTGATGGCAACAAAACACGCTATCGTTGTGGTCACGGAAGTTAACGACCTCCATCTCGCATGAGAAATCTTCGTTGAAATCTGTATTTTTTACCGTTATCCTTGTGGCATCACGCGTAAAACACTATCTTTGTGCCATGATTAAACGATAACGATAACCATAACCATAACGCTAACCTCTAACCTTTAACCGCTAACCTTTAACCGCTAAACTATAATCCTCAACCAATATGAAAAAGATATTATTTCTCCTGGTCGCGGTGCTGTGCGCTGTGACGGGTAATGCTGAGACGAATCCGCGGCCGTTCACGATTCCTGCCATCCACGAGTGGAAGGGTGGAGTAGGGCAGTTGGCCCTGACGGCTGACAGCCGCATCCTCTATGCCGACGCCCGCCTGCGTCCCGCGGCGGGCACTGCGGGAGAACTTCGTGGCACCGCCCTCTTCCGCAGCCGCGATGCTGAGTTTTACCTTGCCGACCCCGTCACAGGTCGCCTCGGCTTCGTCCGCGATGGCTACCTCTTCACCTTCCGCCACGCCCTGAAGCCCGGCACGCACGAGCACATCGCCATCGAGGGCGACCACCGCGAGACGCGCCTCTATGTCAACGGCCGCCTCGTCGAGACCCTTGGTCCTGACGTACGCCTGATGCCCCGCAATAAACCCTTCAAGCAAGTCCGCACCCTTCAGTTCCCCCTCCAGCGCACCGACGCTACCCTCCGCAGCCGTGTCACCAACCTCCGCGTGGAAAGCCTTTCACCGTTCTACACCCACTTTTCTACACCCTATGGAGCGAACGCAAACACTCCATAGGGTGTAGCCGTTTTCTCCATACCCCGTAGCCGTTTCTTTCATACCCTATTTTCCCCTCCTTCCTCCATGGCCTTTTCCGCCTTTTAAGCGTAAGTAATTTATTTTTTACGCTACAAATTTGGCTATAACAGAAAATATACTTACCTTTGCGCCATGAAACATGAAGGAAGCATATCAAATTTGACAACCCCTGAGATTGTAGCCACGCTTGGCGAACGATTCAAGGACTACCGCATCGCTTGCGACATGACGCAAAAAGAAGTGGCGGACAAGTCGGGCGTCAGCGTTGTCACCGTCAGGAAGTTTGAGAACGGGCAGTTGTATAATTTGTCGCTGGCGATATTCATATCCCTCTTAAAAGCCATTGACTTCGCTCAGGGCTTGGACGAGGTGTTGCCGGAGATTCCGATATCACCATACGAGCTACTGAAAGTTCAACAAGGAAAACGCAAAAGAGTAAGACATGCAAAGTAATATCGTTAGGGTGATGCTCTGGGGGCAGGAAGTGGGAAGCCTCTACTGGGACGAGCGTAGGCCGAGTGTGGTGGCATCAAGATGAACGAGGAGAAACTGCACCAGTTCGTAGCAGAACTGTTATTACCGAGAATGACAGGACAGACACCTGCAAGCAAATAATTCATTCAATCATGTACATCTACGATCAGGTTCAAGAAGATACGCTGTATATCATACTTTATTCCATCGTGACAGCGATGAATGCAGTGGCAGGTGTTTACTTGTTGTTGCGGCGGGGCAATGCCTTTGCCGCTGATGTCACGCCGCCACTCAGACTGCGGCGGTGGACAGCTGCATTCATGATGGTCTGCGCCTTGGGGCATTTATGGTACATACCAGCTGTCGTGTCCGATTCGAGCGAGGCTGCCATGCTGGGCATGATGATAGGCGGACTGCTCGACTGCTTACTGACGATTCCCCTGGCGCTCATCGTCATGCTCTGCATGCTGCAGGACCGGCGGCGCCCGCTGTGGCCCATCGGCGTGGTGGTGGCTCCGCTCGTGGCGGGAATAGCAGTGTGCATTGTCACCCGTTTCGATGCCCTGTTGCCGTGGGTGCGAGGCTATTTCCTGCTGGCCGCCGTTGGCTTCACGATATATATGGTGCGCGAGGTGCGTCGCTACGGACGCTGGCTGCGCGACAACTATGCCGACCTCGAGCACAAGGAGGTGTGGCGGAGTTTTCTGGTGGTGACCGTCATCATGCTCCTGTTCGCCTATTACATAGTGGGCTACGGGGGTATGACCTACGAATATATCATCCAGTTGAGTGATTTGCTGCTCATCGGCTATCTGCTGTGGCGCGTCGAGACGCTGAGTAGCCTCACCCCCGACCAAAGCCTCCCCCCCGCCCCCTCTCCAAGTGGCGAGGGGATTGATTACATTCGGGGTGAGGCTGATGCCGCAAACGAGAAAATAGCCTCCTTGCTGAAGCAGCATTGCGAGGATGCGCAGCTGTACCTTCAGCATGACCTGACCGTCTCCCAGCTGGCCCAGGCCATTGGCACCAACCGCACCTATCTCAGGCTGTACTTCGTGCATCAGGATACGAACTACAACGCCTACATCAACGACCTTCGCATCCGTCATTTCATCCGTCTCTACACCGAGGCCGTCGCAGCCCAGCGTTTCTTCACAGTCCAAGGACTGGCTACCCAGAGTGGTTATCGCAGCTACAGCACCTTCGCCCTCGCCTTCAAGCAGCGCATGGGCAAGAGTGTGATGGAGTGGAAGCAGAAAGATGGATGAAACGGGCGATTTTTGAGAGACCGACTCCCAAAAATCGCAAAAATGCACCAAAAATCACAAAATTTTCTCCAGCAGGTCTTTTGCGCTTGCAGGAGCAGAAGCTTTTGTGTAATTTTGTAGTCAGAAATGCGCGAACAAAATAGAGTTGTAGGCGTATGTAGATTAATCAAAACTTACATATTATGATGAACCAAAGGAAAAGTTTTTTGCGAGCATGGCCGTGGCTGCTGATGCAGGCGGCGCTCTTTACCTGGCTGCTGCCTCAGACGGCGTTGGCCGATGATACCTACGTGGAAAGCGTCGGCAACTACAGCATCATGCTGACCGGTTCCAACGTTGTCACCATCGAGGCTCCGGCCTGCGACTTTAAGGGAACCGACACGTGGGTCAGCGACGGTAACGTCTATGTCGAATGGAAAGACGGCAGCACGACAAAGAAAGAGAGGGTGCTGTATTGGGCAGGCAAGGACGTGCCCTGGGACGGTTGGAGCAACAGCGACATGAAGGACCCGTTTTACTTCAAGACCGAAACCGACGGTTATCTGGAAATCAAGCCCGGACCTTCCGCCAGCACCTTCAAGCTCACCAAAGGCGACAACCAGGTGACGAAGGACATTTATCGAACAGGTGAGACTATCTTCGAATTCTCTGCCGACTGGATTGTACCCTACAGCCTGTTGGGCAAGGAACTGACGTTCACTTGGAGCGTTGAACGCAACATCTCCGGTGCTGGCGCCAAAAAGACTTTGAGTATCTCGTCAACAACCATCAAGATGCCTGAGGCCGAAGAGGTGGCGGTGCCTGTCACCAGCTATCCCATGCTGAATCCCAACAGCAAGGGCATGATAGAGGTGCCTTGGTTCCTGGCGGCGAAAGAGATTACGAAGCTGAACTATTCGTACACCGACGCGAATGGTAAATACGTTGAGAAGGATTTGCCCACGCAGGTGAATAACGGCACGATCCAGCTCAAGGCCAACGAGCCTCACCGTAACTTCCGCATGACGGCCAGTTACTATCAGGACGGTGCCAAGGGTAAGTACCACATTGAAAATGTCAAGACGGAAGCGCAGAACCTTTCCATGATTCACGCACCGCAGGCACTGATCGCCCGCTTCCTGGGTGGCACCAAGGCCAAGGTGGCGCTGGAGTGGAACGTTCCCTATTTAGAGGATGAGGATTTGACCCCCACCGACTTCTTCGAGATTCAGCGCTCGCTGACGGGTAAGGAGGAGGACTTCGTCACCATCCATCAGGAGTTCTACTCCAAGAACGACAACAAGAACTCTTATACCTTTACCGACAGCACGCTCATCAACGATGTCACTGCTGAGATGCTGATGGACGGCGGCACGTTGGCCAACCTGACCTACCGCGTGCGCCGTACCATCACCAACGACTGGGGCTGGGACCACAACTGTGCCGCCACCACCAAGTGTGTGCTCGACAGGATGCACCTGTTGCGCATCTCCGACTACACAGCCAAGTGGGAGGACGAGAAGGCTTATTCCGTCCGCGTGACGTGGAACTATGCCAACGAGGTCAATGCCGTGTGGGACGACCGCGCCCAGATGAAGATGTGCATCATCTCCAGGAACCGCGACGGCGCCATCGTCGATAGCATGGTATATGTGCTTGACCAAAACGACCGCGGCCAGCGCTACAAGATCGTGAACCTCACGCGCTCATGCGTGACGTATGATATAAATATGTATGTGGAGCGTAATGAGTCGCCCTTCAACGACATTGACCAGACGAAGGACTTCTTCTTCCCCATCCGCAATGCTCAGGACTGGGCGACCTTCCACGACATGGTAGATGCGGCTGAGGGCAAGCGCGCGGTGAACGCCCGCCTCTATACCGACATCGCAGAGACCAATGTGTACATAGCTTGGGGAACAAATGTCGCCTACAATGGCGTCTTCGACGGCAACGGTCACACGCTGACCGTCAGGACAGCCGCTAACGAGCGTGTCATGGCTCCCTTCCGCTATGTGGGCAATGCTACTTTTATAAATCTGCACACAGCAGGCGTCATCAAGACCAACGAACGTGATGTAGCCGGCCTCATCGCCAATGTCCTTGAGGGCAGCACGGTGAATATAATCGGCTGTCGCTCATCGGTTGACATCGGCACGACTTATGATGGCGAAAGCAACAATGGCGGCTTCGTGGCTCAAGTCAACAAAAACGCTACCATATCAATGCGCAACTGTAAGTACGACGGCAGCATCGAAGGTGAGAAGAGCATCAAGAACGGCGGTTTCATAGGCTCGGTAGATACGGGCGGCCAGATTGTCATCGACAACAGCCTCTTCGAGCCCAAACACATCGGCACCAGTTCTGAGGATTGCCACACATGGGCTCGTACCGCTTCCGGTGCGACACTGACACTCATCAACAGTTATGCCACCACGGAGTATTCGGAATACGACCTCCAGAATCGCTTCGTCATCAACAGCGCTAACGACTGGCACAGGTTCGCTGTGGCTGTTAATAATGCAGTCAACACGAAGGATATCAATGCTATCCTTATGAGGGACATTACAATCAGTGAATACTGTGGCGTGACCACCGGTGCTTACTATCGCGGTACCTTCGACGGCAACGGACATACCATTACCTTCAACAAGTCGGGCTTCTCAGAGGAACATATTGCTCCCTTCCGCTACGTTGGAGGCACTACCACTATCCGCAACCTGCATACGGCAGGTACTATCAAAACCAGCCAAAAGTATGCTGCCGGTCTTATCTCAGAAGTTCTGTCAGGCAGCACCGTCAACATCGAGAACTGCCGTTCGTCGATGACGATTAACAGCAGCGTGAATGGTGACGCCACTAATGGCGGCTTTGTGGGCGGTATGAGTGGCACTCTCACCATCCGCAACAGTAAGTTCGACGGCAGTTTCGAGGGAGCCAACAGCAGCCACAATGGCGGCTTTGCGGGCTATATCGGCAACAACAGTATGACCATCGAGAATTGCGTCTTCGACCCCGATCACCTCGATACCAAGTTCGAAGGCTGCGAAACGTGGGCACGCAAGGCTGACGGTACGGTGACGGTAACGAACAGTGAGGCCATCACCCACTATTCACCATCGACCATTATCATCCGTAGTGAGGATGACTGGGACAAGTTCGTTCAGTTGGTGAAAGATGCCAAGAACAGTTATTGGGTTGATGCCATCCTTCAAGCCGACATTAGCGTCAAAAAATCAGTCGGCTTCAACGATGCGCCCTGGCGCGGCACCTTACATGGTAACGGACACACAATCACTATCGATATCGAGAGTGGCAATAACAGTTATGCAGCCCTCTTCCCCCAAGTTTATAGTGTCACTATCACCGACTTGCACGTAAAGGGAAAAGTCAATGGCGGCATACATTCTGCCGGACTCATTGGTGGTGCTATATCTGGTGACCCAACCATTACCCTTAACCATGTGTGGGTATCGACAGAAGTGACCAGCACAGATAGACATGCCGGCGGTTTCATCGGTCATTCAAACAATGCAAATTTGAACTTGACTGACTGCCTCTTCGACGGAAAGATAAATACTAACAATGCAGAAAATTCTTATATAGGTTGTATCGTCGGATGGTCTGGCAGTGGCGGCAGATGGACCTTTGACCGTGTTTACAATCATCCGTCCACTCGTCCCGAAGCCAAGATAATATGGTTCTGTGTATATTACAATGGTAATGCTCTTCCTTGGGGAACCAATGGCAGCAGTTTTACCGTTACCAGTACCGAATGGACTGACTGGGGAGTCAATCATTACAACAAGACCGACCAGAGTGAAGTGGTCAGTCTGATGAACGGCAAGCAAGCCGGTACTTGGCAGCTTGTCAACGGCAATGCCGTACCAGTGATGCAGACTACAGAGAAAAATCTGACCGCAGCCCAGCAGGTTGAGGCCCTTGGCCAGGAATACTGGGAGGTTGTTGACGGCAAGGCAGTGCCCAAGATTGCGTCTGCTCCTGTAGTTTCTGAAGCCTCTTTGGACGACCTGCTGGCTAAACTCGGCACCGGCTGGGTGAATGAGGGCGAGACCATCAATCCTGTCACCACGATGTACGATGAACCCAACTATACCCCCACCCCCAAGCCGACGCTGCCGGACTTCTACCACAAGAACACGGGTACGATTGACAAGGAGCTATTGGTGACGACGCGCCAGAGCAGCGTGCTGCTGGCCTGGAACACCGATGGCAGCCCCATCGACTTCTTCACCGTGTATCGCCGCGTGAAGGACGCCGGCGATGCCTGGAAGGAGGTCGCCACCAACCTGGACCAGATGAGCTACGAGGACAAGAGCGTGTCGCCGCTGGCTACGTATGAATATAAGGTAGTCGCCGTGAACCAATGCGAAGGCCGAGACTCGACTGAGACCGAGGTGAAGCAGGGCGAGTGTAAGCACACCGGTCGTCTGGAGGGCTATGTGCGCTTCAACGACGGTACGGGCGCACCGGATATCAATGTGGACATCTACTATGTCTATAAAGAGGGTGACGAAGAGAAGAAGAAATTTGCGAAGAAGGTCATTACCGACGAGAGCGGCTACTTCGAGGCCGACGAACTCTCCTACGAGAACCAGACGTCGGCTGGATACAAGGTAGTGCCCGTATCCAGGGAGGGCATCCGCTTCGAGGTGGAGGACTACCAGGTGACCTTCGACGCCCACAGCAACAACGAGGAGGTGCATGAGTTCATCATCACCAACGGCAAACGCTTCTCGGGCTACGTGATGTACGACGGCACCAGCATTCCCGTGAAGGGTGTCAACTTCTTGGTAAATGGCAAGAAGATACACAACAACAAGGGCGATGTGGTGGAGTCGGACTACGACGGCAGCTTCTCGTTCCGCATAGTCTCTGGCGACAATACGATTCAGGCCGTGATGGACAATCACGTGTTCACGAACGAGGGCTGGTATAAGAACAGCGACAAGCAGCACATCACCAGCGACGTGGCTGGCATCTACTTCTACGACGCTACGAAGGTGAAGCTCACGGGCCGCATCGTAGGCGGCGACGAGCAGGGCAAGAAGCCGCTCGGCAACAACCTCTCGAAGAACAACCTGGGCGACTCGCTGCAGATCGTACTCACACTGGAGGGCGACAACACCTCGTGGCTGGTGTATGACAACCTGAACCCCAACAAGACCCAGCGCGAGGAGGTCTTCAAACACAAGCGGGGTGGCGATAAGCACTACACCACGGTGAAGACGCAGCGCAAGCGCATGGAGGTGACGCCCGACCTGAAGACGGGCGAGTACGAGCTGATGCTGCCGCCCGTGCGCTGGAAGGTGCAGCAGGTCTATTGCAAGGGCTATCCCACGCTGTTCCAGGAAGGGCAGGTGAGCGAGGTCATCGACCTGACAGACTGCCTCATCAGCAGAGATACCACTTACGCAGGCACATACAAGGATGTGGACAGCATCACGGTCAGCAAACCATCGCTGACCTACCACGCCATCTACAACCGCATCTACCACGCTCCGGTGGAGGTGACTTACAAACAGGTTGGCTACGACACGTTCGACTATTTCGGCGACAAGACGTACGCCTGCAGCGAACTGACGGGTAAGGTGACGCAGGTGCCGCTGGCATTCCCGAACCCTGCCGACACGACGCAGGCCGTCTATTCCTTCGGTCATCCCGTATTCAGCATGGAGCGGAAGTACTTCATCCAAGTGCAGGTGGCTGAGTTCTACAGATACAACAATGATGCCCGGTTCAAACCGGACATGGTGTGCCTTGGCGGCGGTACTGCCTACATGCAGAACGGCATGAAGGTTGGTGCCTATAAGGAGCCACTGCCGCTGGACAGCCTCGGGCGTGCTACCTTCACCCTGAAAGCCGACCAGATGACCACGTTGTTGACGGGCGAGAATGCGCTGAAGACGGTGTCCTTCACGGTGGAGCGCGACAGCACTTTCTTTGAGGCAAAGCCCCTGCAGGGCTACGTGCTCAACATGTTCCCCGTGGGCAATGCGATGAACCTGCTGAACGATGGGCAGCCCATCCTCTTCGACGTACTGCGCGACCCGCCAGGGGCATACAGCTCGAACACCCTCGCCAAGGGCGCTACGCTCAACTACTCTTATGTGATGAATCTGTCGATCACGGCCGGGCCGTACATCACCTTAAAGGGCGGTAGCAATCTCCAGACGGTGTCAGCCACCGTAGCAGCACCCCAAGGTGTGGGAACGGCTGTCGGGCCTATCAGCTTGTCGGACAATTTCGAAACCGATATCGACATGTTGATGTACACCGCCAACGGCACCAAGGCCTTCTCCTATTCCATGGTTGTCGGCAACAACATCAGCACCAGCGGCGACCCGTCGATGGTGGGTGCTGATGCCGACCTCTATATCGGTGCCGTGCAGAATGTCTCGGTGATGCCGATGTCCACCATACGCGCCGTGACCAAGCAGATGTATAACCAGATGATGGCCCGCCAGGGCTTGGGAGCCATGACGTCCGAAGTCGGCAAGTACGACGAGTACGGCACTGTGGTGAAGATTGCCGAGGGCGAGGTGTTGACAATCGACAAGAAGACCAAGGCCGTGACGCGCGACACCATCTACCTGATTCGCGACGTGGCCCTTGGCTACGGTCCGAAGGTGCAGTCACAGTTCGTCTATTCACAGAAGCAGCTGCTGACACAGATTATCCCGGACAAGGCGAAGGAGATTGTTGACTTGATGTTCTTGGGCACCAAGGACGAGGCCCAGGCAATCGCCAACAGAACGGGGCGCCCCGTCTATCTGTCCTTGCGCCTGCCTACTGACTCCACGTTCGCTGTGGCTAACAAGGGAATCCCCGATCATAAGTACAACACGACCATCGACAAGCCCGAGGAGGGCATCAACTACCTCGTGGTGCTGCCCAAGGACAAGACTGAAGACGACTTCTACGACGATGTGGCCGAGAAGTACCAGGTGATTAAAGCCTGGCTGGACATGATTGCACGCAATGAGAAGGAGAAGCTGGAGGCCAGCGACCTCCTGGTGAACTACGACATCGCCGGCGCACAGGGCGTCAACTACAGCGAGACCTTCGACTCCAACTTCTCCAACACGTTCGCGCATCATTTCCCCATGGCCACGGAGGTGGACTACTTCGGTGTCGGTGCCGGCGTCAGTAATGCGGCCTCGGCAGCAAGCATTGGTCTTTCGATTGCCAGCGCCATCGGTCTTTCGCTAAAACAAATGAAGACCTGGTCTATGCCCAGTGCGGAACTGGCGTTGTTGGATGATGAAAACGGAATGAAGTCGAAAGTGATCTTCGGAGGAAAACTCTTGCAATGGTCACTCTTCCCTGTGGCTGTTTACAATACGATTGGCTCCGACGCAGAGACGAAGGGATACAACCGCACAGAGACCTTCACCATTGCCGCCAGTTCCAGCAGCCGTCTGAGCGTAGATGTCTATCGCGCACAAATGCCTACGGTCTCAAGCCAGAATGTAAGTATTGACAATATCTTCACCAACGACAACTTCGCAAATTTAAGCAGAGAGGTGTATAAGCAAGTGGAGAAAGATCTGAAGAGCTCCGGCATCAAGGGACCACGTAGCTTCATCTTCCGCACTCGTGGCGGCGCTACTGCAGATCCTTGGGAGGATGAACGTGTGACGAAGATCTATCGTCCCGGCTCGGTGCTTGATACACGCACACTGAAGATATGCAATCCTAAGATTCGTCTCGACAAGCAGAGCGTCAGCGGCGTGTCGGTTGACGATGCAGCGGTCTTCACCGTATATATCTCCAACGAGAGCGAGAAGCCCGAGGCCACCGACGGCCTCACCGTCTTGCAGCTGTTCTCCGCCGATCAGGCTAATCCTCAGGGCGCTAAAATCTCCGTCAACGGACAGCAACTGACCACGGCCGGTATGACGGTCTCGGTTGTACCGGGTATAGAGACGGCACTGACCATGGAGGTTCGCGCCGGTCAGGGCTTTGATTATGAGGGGCTGACCCTGGGTGTGATGTCACCCTCCGATGCCGAACACGCAGTGGAACTCGTTCAGTTCGACGTGCACTTCCTGCGCGAGGCTGGCAAGGTGAACATTGCCGTGCCGGGTGACAAGTGGGTACTGAACACCAATGCCCAGAAAGATTCCAAGCGCGGATGGTACATACCTGTCACCATCAACGGCTTCGACCGCCACCAGCATAACTTCGACCACATCGAGTTCCAGTACAAGGAGTCACAACGTGGCGACGACTCGTGGACGAACCTCTGCTCGTTCTACGCCGACGAAAAGCTGATGGCGAATGCCAACGGCGTGAGGAAGCTGATTCCCGAGAACGGAAACATCGTGACCGAGTTCTACGGCGAGGGATGGACGATGGAGCGCGAGTATGACCTGCGTGCCGTGCTCTTCTGCCGCAACGGCAGCGACTTCCTGACCACGGCGTCGCCGGTGATTCACGGTATCAAGGACACGCGACGTCCGCAGCTGTTCGGCACTCCCGAACCCAAGAGCGGACTGCTGACCCAGAACGACAACATCGTCTTCAACTTCTCCGAGGACATCGAATACAACTACCTGAGCGCCATCACCAACTTCGAGGTGAAGGGCGAGGTAAACAACGACAATGTCTCTGAGAACGTGAGCGTCCAGTTTGCCGGAAAGGCCAGCGTGGAGACCGAAGCAAAGCGTAACTTCAGCGGCAAGAACGTGACTATCGACCTGATGGTGAAGCCCGCTGAGACAGGACACGAAATGCCGATCTTCTCGCACGGCACCAACGGCGAGAAACTGCAGCTGTGGCTGACCGAGGACTTCAAGCTCAAGGCCGTGGTGGGCAACCAGGTGTTCACCAGCAATGACGCTATCGGCAAGAACGCCTTCCGCCAGGTGGCACTTGTCCTCAACCAGACGGACAGCCTGCTGACCTTCTACAACGGAGGCGTACAGATGGGCAGTCACAAGCTGGATACATTATATAATGGTACGGGGCCGCTCATCTTCGGCCGCACCAACGAGACCGACCGCAACCAGAGCCACTACTACGAGGGCCGCATGATGGAAGCACGCCTGTGGTATAGCGCCATGGACGGCGGACTCATCGGCACAACCTACGGCCACCGCCGACTCACGGGCTACGAGAAAGATCTCGTGGATTACTACCCGATGAACGAGGGCTCGGGCGACTACGTGACCGACCGCACACAAGGCGCCAACGCCAAACTGATGGGGGCCGGATGGGCCATCCCACGTGGCCTATCGCTTAGACTCAAGAAGGAGGACAAGGGTGTGATGCTCGACAAGAACGCCCTGAACCGCACTGCCGAACATGACTACACCCTCATGTTCTGGTTCCAGACCGACGCCGACGGACGAGGTGCCCTGCTGAGCAACGGTCGCGGCTTGAAGGAAGACAACGGTGCCCTGAACCTGTTCCACATCGGATTCGAGGGCGACAAACTGATGTACCGCTCCAATGGCTATGCCGAGGAAGTGCCCGGCAACTGGAGCGACGGCAAGTGGCACAACTTCGCCATGACCGTGAACCGCGCCCACAACGTGGTCAATATCTACATGGATAAGGAACTGAAGACGACCTTCGAGGCCGACAGCCTCGGTGGCATCAGCGGCGGCTATCCGCTCATCGGTGCCACGCGCTACGACGTGGTGAAAGAGAATGGCGACGTGGAGGTCGTGGACGGCGATGATGCCCTGACGGGTAATGTCGATGAACTGCTGTTCTTCGCACAGGCACTGCCCGAGACGCTCATCAAGACCTACACCACGAAGAGCCCCAACGGCGACGAGGCCGGTCTGATGACCTACCTCGCCTTCGACCGCCAGGAGCGCCAGAAGGACAACAGTATCGAACTGGTGCCCTACGCCTACAGCAAGAAACTCTATCTCGACGACAAGGGCGAGCCGCGCTATCAGCTCGACCCGCTGACGAAGGAGCCGACAGACGTCCTCGTGCGCGACTACCTGTTCGTGGACAACGAAGCTGACATCTTGAAGCGCTTCGACGCTGAAAGCGCTGCGCCCGTGGTGCCTTACGAGGAAGTGACGAACCTGAAGTTCGGTTTCATCGGCCGGGGCAACCAACTGCTGGTGGATCTCGACGAGCCTGCCGCCAAGCTGCACCACCGCAATATCCATGTGACGGTGCGCGACATCGAGGACAAGAACGGCAACACCATGGCTTCGCCGCAGACAGCATGCTACTATGTGCTCAACAACAGTCTGGAGTGGCTGGTAAATAAGCTTGATGTCACCGTGAAGTATGGCTCGGGCGAGAGCACCGAACTGACGTTCTACAACGGCAGTTCATCTGCCCACACCTACAAGATTGAGAACTATCCCAAGTGGCTCACACTCAACAAGAGCACCGACGCGATTGCTCCGCTCGCAACGGATTATGTCACGGCAACGGTCAGCAAGGACCTGAACGTAGGCACTTACAACGAGATCCTGTATCTGACCGACGAGGATGGCATCACGGAACCCTTCTACTTCAACCTGACCGTCGAGGGCGAGCAGCCCGTATGGGCACACGACATTGATGGCAGCCTGCTGCAGAACTCGATGAGCATCAGCGGACAGGTGTATCTCTTTGGTGAACTCGACACCGATGCACGCGACATCGTGGGGGCGTTCGACAACGAGAACGTCTGCCACGGCTATGCCAACATCAGCCACGACGCACAGGGCGGCGAGACCGGCCTGTTCCTGACCGTTTACGACAATCAGGACAACGGACGCCCGCTCTCCTTCCGCCTGTGGCAGTACAACACCGGTCGCGAGATCGTGCTGAAGACCACGCCGGCCATCACCTTCGAGAAGGATGCCATCCTGGGCACCGACACGCCCGTGCGCTTCGACGGCGGCAAGGACTTCGTGCAGTACTTCAACCTGCAGGAAGGCTGGAACTGGGTATCGTTCAATGTCAGCAGCAAGGATGAGAAGAAGATGAACACCCTGCTCACCAGCGTACCCTGGCAGCATGGTGACATCCTCATCGAGATGGGCACCGGCCTTACGCTGAACTTCAAGGACGACAAATGGTACGCCTCCGACGACCCGAAGGATGTCCCCATCTCGTCGAAGACGGCCTACGCCATCAACGTCCACAAGCCCTGTCGCATCCCCGTTTCCGGCACCGTCATCAAGGATAAGGACGAGCGCACCATCGACCTGAAACAAGGCTGGAACGCCATCGGTTACACGCCCGTGGTGAACCTGCCTGTGGAGACAGCCCTGAGCGACTACTACGACTTGGCAGAGCCGGGCGACGTCATCAAGAGCCACACCGAGTTTGCCTACTTCACCAAGACGGGCAACATCGGCCGCTGGCGCGGCAACCTGCAGTACATGAAACCCGGCGAGGGTTACCTGCTGCTGCACAAGGGAGCTGCTGAGACCTCGTTCACCTATCCCTACTACGAACCCGGCAGCATCTTCCTCGACAGCCAGGCGCAGGGCGCTAAACGCAGCGCTGCACGCTCGCGCAACACGATGAGCGTATCAGCCGTCGTGGAGGGCTTCGAACCCGAGGACGGTGACATCCTCGTAGCCTACTGCAATGGCGAAGAGGTGGGACTGGCCCCCCTGTCGTCCCCCGAGGGGGACACGGCAGAAGCTGAGTCCAAGATTTCCTTCCTGAGTATCGGCAGTACCGAAGCCCCCTCGGGGGCCGTAGGAGGGGCTCCCATTTGGTTCGCCATCGAGCGCGACGGCGAGATTGTGGCTGCTACCGACGAAATCATGACCTTCGAGACCAATGCCGTCATCGGCAGTCCCGATGAGCCCACTGCCATCAACTTCGTACACGCCGACAACAGCGGCGCGAATGGCAAGTGGTACACCATCGGCGGCCTGCAGCTACAGCAGAAGCCCACGCACAAGGGCGTCTATATCTTCAACGGCAAGAAGGTGATGGTGAAGTAACGAGGAGCCTCAAAATGTCGTAATAACGTAATAACGAAATAACGTAATAACGAAAAATATGAAAGCTAAAAAGATAATGTTCCTGTTGCTGGCAAGCCTCGTGTGGGGGGCTTGCACCAGCGACGATGAGAACGCAGGCGAAGGCAATGGCAACGACAACGGCAACGGCAATGGCCAGAAGCTGACCTATGTCACAACCCCGCAGGAGGAGCCGCCCGTGTGGCAGATGGACTGGAGCTACAACCAGGAGCGCCCCAACTGGTCAGAGGCTGACGTCAGCACCTATGAGAACTGGACCACGCTGAATGTCACCATCGAGGAGGCGCTGCAACCCTATCTCTCCAAAGATGACATGATGGCTGTCTTCGTGAACGGCGAGCTGCGCGGGATGGCATCGCATCCCGCCATCATCGTCGGCGACGAAGAGGCGCTCAGCAATATGTTCGTGATGGCGGTCTATGGCAATGAGACCGGCACGGTGAAGATCTCGCTCAGCTACTACTGCAAGAAGCTGAATCAGGTCTTCACGCTCTCCGAAGACATCGACCTGAGTTCTGATGTCAGCATCGGCACCGATGAGGACTTCATCCCACCCTTCACACTCGGCTCCGCCAAGTACCCCGTGACGAAGACCGTCGTTGCAGAGCAATACCTCATGCTTGCCGACATCACACCCATCGAGGGCAACCTCCTCGGAGCCTTCGTGGGCAACGAGTGCCGCGGCCACGTCACGCTCTCGGAGCTCGGCAGTACACGGCTGGTCATCTATGGCCGTAACCCCGGCGAAACGGTGACGCTGAAGTACTATGATGCCATCAGTGGACTGCTGTTTACCATCCCCGACGCTGTGAAACTGTAATAGCGCACAAGCCAGTGTGGGTGCGACTCCCACACTGGCTACAACGAAACAAAAGGAAAAAATAACAAATAACACGATAACATGATGAGACACAAGATTGTATTAATGCTTGCCCTGCTCTGCGCGATCGCGCAGGGAACGTGGGCGCAAACCAGTTGGGAGGAGGTCTATCAAAAGACGGGGACCACCTCGGACAAATGGACGGCCATTAATGCAGGCTCCACGACGGGGCAGACGCTGGGTAGTGCAGGTAGCACGACGTACTGTTACGCCGGTGGCGACCTCCGTTTCACCAACAGCAATGCTGGCGGTAGCGGCCTGACCATCCAGGGCACGGTGTATCTCTATGTGCCTCAGGGCGTGACCCTCACCTGCATCGGTGCCAATGCCAACGGACAGACGGGCGCAGGTGCCGGCATCGAGTTGGCAGCGTGCAACACCCTCTACCTCTTCGGCGGTGGCACGGTGAATGCCATGGGCGGCAATGCTGCCAACGGCGGCAATGGCGGCAACGGGAATGATGCATTTCTTGATAGTGACAAAACGATCCTTGGCGGCTCAGGTGGTAACGGAGGCCATGGCGGTGGCGGTGGCGGTGCCGGCATCGGCACACGCGGCGCGAATGGCGGCAATGGTGGCACCGGCGGCCAACGCAACGGGTCTTACGGACAGGAGACCACACAATATGGCGTGGATGGAAGTGCCGGCAGTACCGGTGGTACCGCTGACAATATGGGATCGTTCTATGAGATTCTGTCCTCTGTCACGCTGGTTGCCACTGGTGGCTCAGCAGGCTCAAACGGCACTGGTGGCGATAGGGGTCTCACCGCTTCGCAGCACCCTGGCTCGGATGTATATATGGCATCTGGTGGCGGTGGCGGCGGCGCCGGCGGCTTCGGCGGTGCTGCCAGCAACATCGGCACCGGTGGTCCCGGCGGCGGCGGTGGCGGCGGCGGTGCCGCTGGTAACGTTGCCTGGGTGGTCTACTCTGGAACAGCAAATGGCTACTATCATGCAGGAGCGAAAGGCGGTAAAGGCGGTACCAACGGTGATAGCACATCGGCTCCCGAGGGCACTTCTATTGAGTTGACCAACCCGAAATATGCGGATATCCAAGGGGGTGGCCTCAGACCTTCTGCCAGCGACTATACGGATGACGCTGGTTGGGAGAAAGGCAACGCCTGGCATGACGGCGGCAGCGGCGGCGCAGCGGGCAATGAAAGCGTGGCGTTACTGCCTATACATGGCGCAGGCAGCCAGGGCGACCCCTACATCATTGACGATGCATCCAAGCTCGCCCAGATTGCCAGCAAGGTGAACTCTGGCGAGACGGACTATTTGGGCAAACACTTCAGCCTGACACGTGACCTGGATTTGAGCGGGCAGAACTGGATGCCCATCGGCACAAATAACCATCCGTTCAAAGGTAATTTCAACGGTAACAACCACATCATCAGCAACCTGACGGTCAATAACCCCTCTGGAGATTTCAACGGACTCTTCGGTTATGTGGAAGGATTGATTCGCGATTTGTTTGATGACTACCCAGGCAGCAATTATATCAGGAACTTCGTTGTGAAGAACGCCAATGTGACCGGCCATGACTATACCGGTGGCGTTGCGGGTCGTGTGCATGGAGAACTTTGGTTCGAAAACGTTATCCTTGACGGCGCTACTGTCCAGGGAGCCAATTTCACCGGCGGCTTCATCGGTAGCGCGGAAGGCGATTACGAGCAATCGGGAGTTATCTCTAGCTACAGCGAACTGCATCTCAAGAATTGTCTTTTCCTCAATGGTTCCGTCACGGAAAATACCGGGCATGAAGAGTATGACTGGGTTCCACAAGGGCGTACTTCCTATGCGATGTTCGGTAACATACAAAGATACGCCCTATTCAGCAATTGCTATTTCAACAATATTATTTACAATGGTGCCACGGCACAAGAAGATTATTATAACATACAGGGCTATCCCGTCACTTTTGACGTCCCGTCAGGTGTGAATTGTGACATCAACACGTCCTCAGCCGCTTTCTACGACAATGCTTATTATTATGCAAATAAAGGCACTGTGAATTTCAATTTGTCCTACAAAGACTTAGGGCGGAAAGTCACCAGTGTAAAGATCAATGGCGTAGAAGCAGGAACCGCATTGGGACAGTATTCCTTCACGATTGATGTCAGTCAGACTCAATCATACGCTGTTACCATAGAGTCTGCCACAACCGGCAGCACCGGTTCCGGCGATTCCGCAGCAGACCCCATCCTGATTACCTCCACCGAAGTGTGGGACTTGTTTGCTGAGAATGTTAACAAAGGCATCAACTATAGCGGCAAATACCTCAAACTGGGTGCCGACATCAGTGTCTCGACGATGGTGGGCACAAGTGTAAACAAATTCTCAGGAACTTTCGATGGCAACAGGGACCACTACACGCTGACCTTCACCAAAGGCTCGCCCGAGAGCCCGTTCAACGAAGAATACTGCGCTCCGTTCCGCTTTGCATACAATGCTACCTTCAAGAATCTCAAGGTAGCGGGCGACATCTACACCTCACAGAAGTATGCCACAGGAATTGTCGGATGGTGTAACGGCACGATAAATATTACCAACTGCCGCGTCGGCATCGTCATCCATAGTAGCAAGGAGGGTGACGGCACACACGGAGGCCTCGTCGCTATGCCACAACCCATACAGATGTACGGATTCACCACGACCAGCGCGGTGAACATTGCGGACTGCGTTTTCGACGGACGCTTCTTCACCACCAACGGTACCACGTCGTGTGCAGGTTTCGTCGGTTGGCATAACAGTCAGAGAGTTGTCATCACCAATTCTATCTTTGCTCCCAATCCCGCGATTGCCGCAGGGGAAGGTGAGACGTCCATCAATGACGGAGCCACCTTCATACGTGGCGGTGGCGCAGGCACAGGGTGTTACTATACCGTGGCAATGGGCGACGCACAGGGCACGCAGGCCTATGCCGCAGCTCCTGATGGTATCATCTCGAAGCAGCAGACGTTGGTCGATGGCAACAGTTACTATTTACCCTGCACTGTGACTACGCCACGAAAATATTATAGATATACAGGTGAGGAGATCAGCGTCATCATACCCGCCGTTTCGGCTCCTTATGGCGCAACGCTCACAGAAGGTACCGACTACACCTATGCCATCAACCCCAATCCTGTTATGGAGAAAGGTGAGTACACGGTGACCCTTACAGGACAGGGCACCTGCACAGGTGCATGGTCATTCACTTTCACGGTGTTAGACTTGATACCCGTCACCAGCGAAACGACGGTGCTGGAAGAGAACCTGACGTATAAAGTGAATGAGGATGTTACCATCGCATCGCGTATCACCGTCAAGGGCAAAGTGATTCTCATCCTTGGCGAAGGCACCACGCTCACAGCGCCCAAAGGCATCGAACTGAGCAGCAGCAACAATGCCGACCTGACCATCGAAGGCCCTGGAGCGCTGACGATTGACAACAGTGACTATTGGAAGGCAGGCATCGGTGCTTACAGCGTGGGTACACTGACCATCAACGGCGGTGTCATCAATGTCAAGGGTGGACGCCGTGCAGCTGGTATCGGTGGCGACTCGAATAACAGCAACGGCGGTGTCATCACCATCAACGGCGGTGTCGTCAACGCTACAGGCGGCGAAGTCGCCGCCGGCATCGGCGGAGGTTCAGATGGAGAAAACGGCAATTATGGTGTCTGCGGCGCGATCACCATCAACGGCGGTCAGGTAACAGCAACGGGCAATCAAGCTCCCGGCATTGGTCCCGGCTTTGAATATTCAGAAGAGACGGGTAACCACTATTACAACAGCGGCACGCTGACGCTCGGCTGGAGCTCCCCCAGCGACTTCGTCTATAACAATGGTTTGAAGAATAATGGTGGCAGCACGCTTGAGAGCATCACCTTCGCTGAGGGCAAGAAGTTCGTCATTGAGGGTACGGCAATCATGGCCACGGCCAGCAACATCGGCGGAAAGAAGATTCTACCCTTCAACATGCCGACCTTCAGCGGCGCAGGCACGGAGGAAGAGCCCTACCTGATCCGCAATGCTGACGAATGGGTCGCCCTCTGTGTAGATGTCAGTGGTGGCAACAGCTACAGTGGCAAGTTCATGAAACTGACCGATGACATCAGCGTCACGCATAAGATGGGCGTCGTTTCGGGCGGCACGCAGCAGAACGCCTTCAGCGGCACCTTCGACGGTGACGAGCACACCATCACCGCCACGATTAGCGACAATGATAATCCGGGCACCGCCCTCTTTTGCTACATCAACGGCGCCACCATCAAGAACCTCACTGTGGCGGGTACCATCAGCTCTAACCAGAGCCACACGTCAGGTCTCGTGGGCTATGCTGCCGGCACCAACCGCATTGAGGGCTGCACCGTCATCGCCACGCTCAATATCGGCAAGGACTATGCCGGCGGCATCATCGGTCACGGCCTGACCTCAAGCACCACCATCAGCAGCTGTGTCTTTGCCGGCACAGTCGTTGGCAACGGTGGCAGCCGCAGCAACATCGGATGCATCTGGGGCTGGAGCGACAGCGCTGCACCAGTGCTCGTGAACTGCTTAGAGAAGGGAACCTACACCAGCATCACCTCCATGCACCCAATGGGCTTGCTGGCCGGCAGCGGCACTGTCACCGACTGTTACTACGTGACACCGCAAATAGGTTCGCCCAGAAATGCCAGCAGCAAGGGAGGTGCCACGAGGCTCTATAATATCTCTGCCAATGAAATCCGTGAGAAGGCAGTAACCATTAACGGCATTTCGGCATATCATCAGAACGTCTGCACCGTCACCGGCATAGACGCGTCCTACGATTTATCGTCAGGACACATCAGCATCACCCCCATCGTGACAGCTCCCAACGGCAGCAGAGAACTCCACCTGTCTGACGACTACACGGCAGCACTGAACGGCACAGCGGTCACATCGCTACCCATCGTCATCGACACAAAGGGCGAAAAAACGCTCGTCATCACCGGCATGGGCAGTTACGGCGGTTCCATGAGTATTACGTTCCAGGTGACCGGCTCCTACAAGATTGACGTCACACTCAGGGATGGCGACACCTACACAAAGACAGAAGATACAGAAACCCTGTCCGCCACCTACCTGAAGACATTGGGCGAGGAGCGCGTGGGCAAGTATCAGGCATGGTTCCTGCCGTTCGACTACACCATCACGGCTGCCGACACGCAGAAGTTTACGTTCTACAAGATAAACATGGTCGCCAATTCGCCCGACGCCAGTCAGGAGGCGACCGATGCTATATGGATGTTCGTGAAACCGATGCAGGCCGGCGACGTGCTGCACGCCAATATGCCGTATGTCTATAAGCCCAAAGAGGCCGTGACCGACTACGCGTTCACCACCACGAACGCCGTGCTGAAGGCGAAGAACACGGGCATGCTGGCCTCCATGCAGACGATGGAGGACACCTACACCCTCTACGGCACCTACGAGCCGACGACGGCCACCGCCCAAGACCCGTTCTACTACATGAACATCAACGGCGAACTAAGCCTCGGCAACAACGGCACGATCAGCGTCGGCGCCTTCCGCTGGATCATGCGCGTGGAAGGTAAGTCAGGCGCGGCCTACGCCAAGAGGATCATCATCTTCGACGGGGAGACTACCGGAATCGAAACTCTCGCCCCCACGGGGAGAGTCGGAGAGGGGTCATGGTACACCATAGACGGTCGCAAACTTGACGGCAAGCCCTCGCGCGCAGGTGTGTATATATATAATGGTGTAAAGGTCGCGATTAAGTAATCAAAAAGTATATGAAAGCACAATTATTTTCAATACTCGCAGCCGCAGCACTCCTGCTTTGCATGACGGGCTGCTCGAAGGATGAGGCCACCCCCTCCAACACCGCGAAGCTCTCGGAGCAGGACCTTGTCGGTCTGTGGTGGAATGAGTTTGAATATGCCGACGTCACTGAGACTGGCCAGCCCTTCACGCGCGCTTTGCTGGCCGTGAAGGCCGATGCCGACCACACTGGCTGCATCTACTTGGGCGTGTTCGACGACAGCAGCGACGAGCCCGTGGCCGTCTATGGCGGTCCCGAAGATGCCGGCTTCGCATGGCAACTGCTCCCTAACGGTCGCGTACAGATAGCCAATCCCGCCACGGGCGAGACCAAAGCACTGACGCGCGCTGACGGCGGCAGCTTTGGCAGCCAAACGACCGATGTCGCCAGCACCCAACTGACCTGCGCTCCCGAAAAGTTGACGATGACCAATGCCGGCTATTCCGGCACGCTCGTCAAGGCCAATGCCGAGCAGGCGGCAGCCATCGAGGAGAAGCTGAAAAACTTCAACACCAATGGTAACGGCTATGAAGTCATCGGCATTGGTGAGCCGAACGCCCCCGCCGGAGCAAAACGCTACAGCGGTTACGACGAGTGATAGAAACCACAGGCGGTAGC